>JAFQWR010000050.1 GCA_017407365.1 Clostridia bacterium | reverse complement strand
ATGCTGGAAAATCAACCTGTATTCCGTGAGGTTTTGCCTGACTTCTACAAATTTACCCGAGGTGCGGTACTTGCAGGTCATAACGTTGGCTTTGATATCAGCTTCATTCGTTACGAAAGCAAAAAATATCATTACTATTTTAATAACGATAGCATAGATACCTTAGAGCTTGCACGTAAGCATATCAAGGGCCTTGCAAACTACAAGCAGGAAACTCTGGCAAAATATTTTGACATTGATGCAGGAGAAAAGCACCGCGCATTAGACGATGCTTTAACCTGTGCAAGAGTTTTAATCAGAATTTGTAAAGAAATCGATAAAGCAGAGGGAACATAAGATGAGAATATTTGCTGAAAGATTACAGCAGCTACTGAGCTATAACGAAATTGAAAACGCCAATATTGTTGCAGAGGCAACGGGCATTTCTCCCTCTACAATTGCACATTGGCTCAGCGGTAAATCTGCGCCCAATTTTGAAAATCTCATTGCCATTGCTGAATATTTCAATACAACTGTAGATTTTTTGATTGGCAGAAACGATGACTTCCTGCACGTTCCTAATTCGATGATTACCTTAGGTGAGGAAGAACAAAAGATTTTCTACAAGCTTTCTAAGCTGAATCTTGATCAGCTGAAGCGAGTAGAGGGCTATGTAGACTTTTTACTTGGCAAATAGGTATAATTTTAATTACTATTGTTCATGATCAGTGTATCAAACTTATTAAGGAGCTTCTATGCTGATCGTAACTCTTATTGCTTCGGTACTATCTATAATTGCAACTCTGAATTATCTTATGGTGGGCATTTTTTCATTTAATGTAATCACCGTGCTTTTCGGGTCTGCTTCCCTTGTTACAGATATTTTGTATATTCTTTTTGGTGCAAGCGGTTTATGGCTTACCTTTTACTTGATTTATATTGCTTTCAGGGCAGGAAAAAACGAGCATAACGCAGAATATCATGAGGAAGAATCACGTTATCACGCTGATTATCGCTTCTAATTGTATCATAATTCAAACATACGCTTGCTTTACTGGAAAGAGACGAAGAAATTCGTCTCTTTTTTCATAAAAAAATAGCTTTGTCTTAAAATATTTTTGAAAAATTGTAGAAATATTTTTTGATATATGGTATAATAGATAAAAGGTTGGAGGATGATATGAAACGCTATATCATTGCATTAGACGAAGGGACAACAAGCGCAAGAGCCGCTATATTCGATCTTGAGGAGCATGCATTCATAAAAATTGTAAATGCGCCTTTTGATCAGATTTATCCGCAGGCAGGATGGGTAGAGCATGATCTCAATCAACTGTATGCCGCTCAGATTGCAGCCTTAAACGACGCTGTTATATTAAGCGGAATCAATCCCTCAGAAATTCTTTCCATTGCAATCACCAATCAGCGAGAAACCGTTGCGGCTTGGAATAGTGATACGGGAAAGCCTGTATGCAACGCAATCGTATGGCAATGCCGTCGCACTGCCGATGCTTGCGATGAATTAAAAAAGAACGGGTACGATGAGATCATCGTTCAAAAAACAGGCTTATTGCCCGACGCCTATTTTTCCGCTACCAAAATTCAGTGGATTATCAAAAACGTACCTGAGGCAAAAAAGCTCCTCGATGAGGGGAAGCTTCGTGTGGGCACTATTGATAGCTACTTGATCTGGAGGTTGACAAACGGTAAAAGTTTTGTTACCGATTACACAAACGCCTCACGCACCATGCTTTTTAATATCCACAGTCTATCGTGGGATGATGAGCTTCTTGCTCTGTTTGGTGTGCCTAAGGAAATCCTGCCCAAGGTGATTGCCTGCGATGAAATTGCCGGCACAACAACGGTTCTCGGCAAAGAAATTCCCGTGTGCGGAGTTGCAGGCGATCAGCAGGCTGCCCTTTTCGGTCAAGGCTGTTTTACAGAGGGCTCAGCCAAAAATACCTACGGAACAGGCTGCTTTTTGTTGATGAATACGGGAAGTAAGCCCATTACAAGCAAGGAAGGGCTTCTTACAACCGTTGGCTTTGTTTTGAAGGACCGTGTAAATTATGCCTTAGAGGGAAGTATTTTCAATGCAGGCAGTGCTGTGCAATGGCTCAGAGATGAAATGCAAATTCTGAAAAAGGCATCTGATAGCGAGCGTTATTCCAACACGGTTCCCGATACGGGCGGAGTATATGTTGTACCTGCATTTACCGGTCTTGGCGCTCCCTACTGGGATATGGATGCGCGCGGCACAATCGTCGGCATCACACGCGGTACGAATAAATATCATATTGTGCGCGCAGTTATCGAATCGATGGCTTACAGCACGGTAGACGTATTAAACGCTATGAAAAAGGACGGCGGACTTTCGTTAAGTGTGCTTTCCTGCGATGGCGGCGCAAGCGGAAACAACTTTTTGATGCAGTTTCAGGCGGATATGTTAAATGTTTCAACCATTCGACCCAAGTGTGTGGAAAGCACGGCGCTGGGTGCTGTATATCTTTCTGCGCTTGGTATGGGCGCTTTCAAAAGCGTAGACGATATTACAAGCTGTATCAAACGCGACCGAGTATTTACTCCCTCTATGAGTGAGGAAGATCGTATACAAAAATATGCCGGATGGAAGGAAGCTGTTAAGCGCAGTCTGCATTGGGCATAAAATAAGAAATATAAAGGGTTAATATGAAAGAAAGTTATTTTGAAAGCTTCGATGGAAGCAGAATATTTTTAAGAGTATTTCAAGAGGTTTATTCTCCCAAGGCGATTATGCTGATTGCACACGGTATGAGTGAGCATAGCGCAAGATATATTCCATTTGCTGAGTATCTGAATAAAATGGGAGTTATCGTATACATACCCGATCATCGCGGTCATGGAGAAACTGCAGGCGAGATTGCTAAGGTAGGTAAAACAGAGGGCGTCGATATTTTTGAAAATACCGTCCGTGACCTGCTGTTTTTAACTGATCTGATTAAAAAAGAGCATAAAGATCTTCCCTTTATACTTATGGGGCATAGCTATGGCTCCTTTTTATCTCAGGAGATTATCAGCCGCTTTACGCCCGATGCTGTTATTTTAAGTGGTTCCGCTTACTTTAACACAGGCTTAAACCGAGCGGCAAAAGTCATTGCAGGTATGACCTGCTTCTTTAAGGGAGAGGACGCACCTGCCAAGCTTATCTGCAAGCTTTCCTTTGATTCCTATTCTAAAAAATTCTCTAACGGCTGTTGGTTGAGTACCTTGGATGAAACGAGAGATAAATACAAGGCAGATCCCTATTGCACCCAGGTTTTCAGTGCGGGCTTTTATCGTTCCTTTTTTACGCACGGCGTAAAAATGTATACAAAGGAGCATCAGCAGGCAATAAATAAACAGCTCCCTATTTGTATTTTAAGCGGAGCAAACGACCCTGTAGGTGATTACGGTAAAACAACAACGATGCTTTACGATTTTTATAAGCAG
This sequence comes from Clostridia bacterium, assembly GCA_017407365.1. Classification (GTDB taxonomy): domain Bacteria; phylum Bacillota; class Clostridia; order Christensenellales; family HGM11417; genus RGIG2219. Next base: position 11,814 of record JAFQWR010000050.1, on the reverse strand, counting down.
ATTGGTTGTACCAACGTATCGTTTAAGCTTTACAAGGATGCACGTCATGAAATCTTAAACGATTACTGCCGTGAAGAGGTTTATGCAGATATTATCGATTTCTTAAGCAGAAATGTTTTTGAGGAAGAGGAGTCTGCGCTTGTATAAAAGAAATTACAGCATTTTTTCGGGCACAGATCCCAACAAGGGGTTTGTGCCCCCTTTTTTTATTAACGGCAAATCCACACAAAACAAATATTTTTCTTGCTTTTAACCTTTGTTTTGTGTTGACATTTGTGGTTTTGTGTGTTATACTATACTTGAATAAATAGTGGGGTACGAAAATCTTGTACCCAATGTAAAAAGGAGCGCTTCATGGAAAAATTTACCGTTGAAGAATGCACGAAACGTCCACGTATCGGTCGTTTGATAGAGCGCATGTTTGCAAATATGCCTGTCATCGAAAGCGCCCGTGCCGTTTTATATACCGAATCCTTTGAAAAAACAGAGGGCGAGCCCATTGTGATGCGTAAGGCTAAGGCGTTTTACAACGTATTAGAAAAGCTTCCCATTGTGATCCGCGAGGACGAGCTTATCGTTGGTAGCGCAACCGTTGCTCCCAGAGGCTGTCAGACCTACCCTGAGTTTTCCTTCTCTTGGCTTGAACCTGAGTTTGATACGCTTGCTACCCGTTCGGCAGATCCGTTCAGTATTTCCGAAAAGGATAAGGATGCGTTAAGAAAGGTTCACCGTTATTGGGAAGGTAAAACCACAAGCGAGCTTGCTACCTCCTATATGGCAAAGGAAGCACGCCTTGCAATCGATCATAACATCTTTACGCCCGGTAACTATTTTTACAACGGCGTAGGTCACGTTACCGTCGATTACGGCAAGGTGCTTTCCGTCGGTCTTAACGGCATCATTGAGGAAGCCGCTAATGCACTGATTCAGTGCAATGTCGGTGATGCAGATTACTGTGCGCGTTCTCAGTTTCTTAAAGCGGTTATTCTCACCTGTAAGGGTGTAATTTTACACGCAGAGCGCTATGCGGATCTTGCTAAAGAAATGGCAAAAACTGCAACAGGCGCACGCAAAGACGAGCTTTTACGGATTTCTGATATATGCCGTAACGTACCTGCAAATCCTGCAAAAGGCTTCTGGGAGGCTTGTCAGAGCTTCTGGTTTATTCAGTTGTTATTGCAGATTGAATCCAGCGGTCACAGTATTTCTCCCGGCCGATTCGATCAGTATATGTATCCTTATTATAAAAAGGATATCAGCGAGGGCAAGCTTACCAAAGAGGATGTGCAAGAGCTTATCGATTGCATCTGGGTGAAGCTCAACGATATCGTAAAGGTTCGTGACCTTGGAAGCGCAGAGGGCTTTGCAGGGTACGGTCTGTTCCAGAATCTGATCGTAGGCGGTCAGAACAAAGAGGGCTTAGATGTCACAAACGATCTTTCGGTAATGTGTATCGTTGCAAGTAAGCATGTCATGCTGCCTCAGCCCTCTCTTTCTATCCGTGTTTGGAACGGCTCTCCTCATGAGCTTTTAATCAAGGCAGCAGAGCTTACGCGTACAGGTGTTGGTCTTCCTGCTTATTATAACGATGAGGTCATCATTCCCTCGCTTGTATCGCGCGGATTGACCTTAGAGGATGCACGTGACTACAACATCATCGGCTGTGTAGAACCGCAAAAGGCTGGTAAAACAGACGGCTGGCACGATGCCGCATTCTTCAATATGTGCCGTCCATTAGAGCTTGTATTCTCCCGTGGCTTAGACAAGGGTGTTCAGATTGGTGTTCAGACGAAGGATGTTTCCGAAATGACCACCTTTGAAGAATTCTACGATGCCTACAAGGAGCAGATGAATTACGCCATCTCTCTTCTTGTAAATGCAGATAATGCCATCGATATGGCTCATGCAGAGCGCGCTCCCCTTGCTTTTGAATCCTGCCTGATTGAGGATTGCATCGGTAGGGGAAAGCCCGTTCAGCAGGGTGGTGCCATTTATAACTTTACCGGTCCGCAGGGCTTTGGTATTGCCAATATGGCAGATTCGCTCTATGCAATCAAAACGCTTGTATTTGAGCAAAAGAAATTCACCTTATCCGAATTAAAACGTGCTTTATACTTCAACTTCGGAAATATGACGGCTCAGCGCGCCTCCGACATAGCAATGGATGTTGTCCGTAGCCTGCAGGCAGAAGGCAAAACAGTTTCTCCCTCCGAAATCGCCGCTATCGTTACCGATGTTATTCAGAAATCGATGACGGCAGAAGAGCAGAAGCGCTACGCTGAAATCAGAGAGCTGATTGGTCAGGTGCCTAAGTTCGGCAACGATCTCGATGAGGTTGACGCCTTTGCCCGTGATGTTGCTTATACATATACAAAGCCCCTGGAAAAGTATTATAACCCCAGAGGCGGTCAATTCCAGGCAGGCTTATATCCCGTATCTGCTAATGTACCCTTAGGTGCGCAAACGGGTGCAACCCCTGATGGCAGATATGCTTACACGCCTGTTGCAGACGGTGTATCTCCTTCTGCAGGTAAAGATGTAAACGGCCCTACCGCAGCTGCAAATTCTGTTTCCCGTCTTGATCACTTTATAGCCAGCAACGGAACGCTGTTTAATCAGAAATTCCATCCCTCCGCACTTGCAGGCAGGGAGGGCTTGGAAAAATTTGTCAGCTTAATCCGTTCATACTTCGATCAGAAGGGTAGTCACGTTCAGTTTAACGTAGTCGACCGTGAAACACTTTTAGATGCGCAAAAGAATCCTGAAAAATATAAACATCTCGTTGTTCGCGTTGCGGGCTACAGCGCGCTGTTCACATCTCTTTCCCGTTCGTTACAGGATGACATCATCAACCGTACTGAGCAAAGGGGCTTCTGATAATGGACAACGTTTTAGATGTAAAGGGTCGTATTTTTGATATTCAAAGATATTCCATACACGACGGAAAAGGCATTCGTACGATTGTCTTTCTGAAGGGGTGCGTGCTTCGCTGTAAATGGTGTTGCAATCCTGAATCACAGGAATATGAAATTCAGAAAATGACCTTGAACGGTGAAGTAAAAACCGTTGGAAAGGAGGTCACCGTTAAAGAGGTTTTAGAAACCGTAGAGCGTGACCGTCCGTATTACAGACGAAGCGGCGGCGGAATGACGCTATCGGGTGGAGAAAGCCTTTGTCAACCTGATTTCTGCTACGCTTTATTGAAAGGCGCAAAGGAAAGAGGAATCACCACCGCGATGGAGAGCATGGGCTGTGCCGATTACTCCGTAATAGAGCGCATTCTGCCTTTTCTTGATCAATACTTATTTGACATCAAGCATATAGACGGAGCAAAGCATAAGGCATTTACCGGTAAGGATAACGCTTTAATGCTTGAAAACTGCCGTAAGGTTGCTCAGTCGGGCAAAACAGAGCTTACCGTTCGTGTTCCCGTTATTCCCACCTTCAACGATACGGAAGAGGAAATTGCCGCAATTGCTCGCTTTGCTAAAACGCTTCCCGGTTGTAAGGGAATACATCTTTTGCCCTATCATCGCTTAGGTCAGGATAAATATGCAGGTATTGGCAGAGTGTATACCATGCCGGATATTCTTCCTCCTACGGCAGAAAAAATGGAAAAGCTTTTACAGTGTGCCATCCGAACAAGCGGATTACATTGTCAGATTGGAGGTTAATCACTTATGTCCGTATTCAAAAATATGAGCACGGAAGAAAAGCTTCGTATCGTTCAGGAGCTTGTACCGGGAAAGCAGATTACCATCGCGCATATCATTGCCAATCCCGATCCTAGCCTGTATAACACTATGGGGCTTGAAGCAGGGTCAGAGGGTGCAATCGGTATTGTTACGATGAGTCCTGCGGAAACGGCTGTTATTGCAGGTGACATCGCAATCAAAAGCGCGGGTGTCAAAATAGGATATGTCGATTATCACGATGGCGGCACTCTGATTGTTACAGGTACTGTATCTGAGGTTCAATCTGCACTGACCGCGGTACTGAGCTATTGTGAAGAGAAGCTTTCCTTCACCGTTTGCGAACTCACAAAAACATAAATCCCACATAAAAATAAACAAAACAACAAAAAACCACATTGTTATTGTTGACATTATGCCCAATTGGGTGTATAATATGATGGAAGGATGGAAAGATAGGCTTGTTTTGGGCAATTCTTTTCTTCCGAAATCAAAAATAATATAGTTAAAAATCATAATAGGAGAATGATTATGGTAAACGAATTTGAAATTAAGAAACAGATTTGCGACATCGGCAGACGTATCTACAACAGAGGTATGGTTGCTTCCAACGATGGTAACATCTCGGTAAAAATCAGCGAAAATGAGTTTCTCTGCACGCCTACCGGTGTATCCAAGGGCTTTATGACCCCTGAATATATCTGTAAGGTAGACCGTGACGGCAAGGTGATTCAGGCAAACCCCGGCTTCAAGCCCTCGTCTGAAATCAAAATGCACATGCGTGTGTATAAGGAACGTCCCGACGTTAAGTCTGTCGTTCACGCTCACCCCATGTATGCCACCGGCTTTGCAATTGCAGGCATTCCCTTAACTCAGCCCATCATGCCCGAGGCAGTTATCGCATTAGGCTGTGTTCCCATCGCTGATTACGGCACCCCTTCCACCGAAGAAATTCCCGATGCAGTCAGCAAATATCTGCAATACTTTGATGCAGTTCTGCTCAAGAATCACGGCGCTTTGACGTTCTCCGACAGTCTGCTTTCCGCTTACCATAAAATGGAATCTGTGGAATTCTATGCACAGCTTCTTTATATCTCCAAGCAGCTTGGCGGACCTCAGGAGCTCAGCCCCGAGCAGGTTCAGCGTCTGTATGAAATCCGCCGCCAGTTCGGTATGACGGGTAAGCACCCTGCTGATGTTTGCGTAAACAACAAAAACGGTCAGCCCAGCTGTCACTCCTGCTCTTCTTGCGTTGTAAACAAGGCTGCAGGCGTTGGCGCAACGGATGATCTTGTTAAAGCAATCACCGAAAAAGTTATCAAAGAATTAGGTCTGTAATATATGGAACGCGAGCAAATCGAAAGAGTCGTGCGTGCTGTAATCAACGACAGCTTATCTGCTTCTGAAAAGCCGCACGTATGTAAGTGTAAAAGAAAAATGACCCTTGCACTTGCTAATGCTCTCATCGAAGCCGTTTGTAAAAAAGCCAACGAAATGGGTCTTTCCGTAGTAGTTGCCGTAAGCGATGAAGGTGGAAATCCCGTTTCTGTGCAGAGCATGGATAACGCTTATCTTGCCAGCTACGATATTGCTTTGAATAAAGCTTATACCGTGGTTGCGCTGAAAATGTCCACACAGCAGCTCAACGCCTTGGCTGTACCGGGCGGCTCATTATACGGAATTCAATTCACCAATAACGGTAAAATCGTTATTTTTGGAGGAGGAGAGCCTTTAATGGGAGAAGGTACAAAGATTGTTGGCGGTGTAGGCATCAGCGGAGGCTCTGCAGAGCAGGATACGGCACTTGCTGCGTATGCTAAGCAATATTGGGAGGATTACATATGGCGATCGACGAAAGCGTGATCAGCAGTATTGTAAAAGAGGTCATGACGCGTATCAATCTCACAGAGGCACCGAGCGGTCAGTTTGGTATCTTTACGGATATGAACGAGGCAATTGAAGCCGCAAAAAAGGCTCAGGCAGTAGTTCGTACCATGAGCATGGATCAGCGCGAAAAGATCATTAGTAAAATCCGCCGTAAAACGATTGAAAATGCCGAAATCTTGGCCCGTATGGGTGTTGAAGAAACAGGCATGGGAAACGTTGGGCATAAAATCTTAAAGCACCGTCTTGTTGCAGAAAACACCCCGGGCACCGAGGATATCACCACGGTTGCATGGTCGGGCGACAGAGGTCTTACCCTTGTAGAAATGGGCCCCTTTGGCGTTATCGGCTCGATCACCCCCTGCACTAACCCCAGCGAAACGGTTATTTGCAACGCCATTGGTATGCTTGCAGGCGGTAACACGGTGGTGTTTAACCCCCACCCTGCGGCAATTAAGACGAGTAACTTTGCTGTAAACATGATAAATGAAGCGAGCATGGAAGAGGGCGGTCCGTGCAACATTGCTTGTTCTCTCGTAAAGCCCACAATGGATTCCAGTGCTGTAATGATGAAGCATAAGGATATTCCCCTGCTTGTTGCAACAGGCGGCCCCGGCGTAGTTACCGCTGTTTTATCCTCGGGTAAGCGCGGTATCGGTGCAGGTGCGGGCAATCCCCCTGCCTTAGTGGATGCTACCGCTGATGTACGCAAGGCGGCAGAGGATATCGTAAACGGATGTACGTTTGATAACAACCTTCCCTGTATTGCAGAAAAAGAGGTTGTTGCAGTATCCTCCGTTTGTGATGAGCTGATTCATTATATGGTAACGGAGCAAGGCTGTTATCTTGCTTCTAAGGAAGAGCAGGATAAGCTGATTGCAACTGTTTTAACACCTAAGGGTCTGAACCGCAAATGCGTCGGCAGAGATGCAAGAACGCTTCTCGGTATGATCGGTGTTTCCGTTCCCAGCAACATCCGTTGCATCATTTTTGAGGGCGAAAAGGAGCATCCTCTCATTGCTGAGGAGCTTATGATGCCCATTCTCGGTATCGTTCGTGCAAAGGATTTTGACGATGCACTCGAAAAAGCAATCTGGCTTGAACACGGAAATCGTCATTCTGCGCACATTCATTCCAAAAATATCGACAATATCACGCGTTATGCAAAAGCATTGGATACCGCAATTCTGGTAAAAAATGCACCCAGCTATGCCGCACTTGGCTTTGGCGGTGAGGGCTTCTGTACCTTCACCATTGCAAGCAGAACAGGCGAGGGTCTGACATCTGCTTCCACCTTTACCAAGCGCAGAAGATGCACCATGGCAGAAAGCCTTTGCATTCGCTGATAAGGAGTAAACAATGGAAAACAAACAAGTTGAAGAAATTGTAAAAAAGGTTTTAAGCGAGCTTTGGTCGGGTGGTGCTAAGGAAGCTCCCGCCGCTGCAAAGGCAATTCCTGCAAAATGCAAGGTTGCTATGCTTGTAGATAAAGAAAAGTTTGAGTTACGCGAATATCCCATGCCCGAGGTTGGTGAAGAGGATATTCTCGTTAAAGTGGAAGGCTGCGGTGTTTGCGGCACGGATGCACACGAATATAAGCGCGATCCCTTTGGTCTGATTCCCGTTGTTTTAGGCCATGAGGGTACGGGTGAAATTGTAAAAATGGGCGCAAAGGTTAAATGGGACAGCGCAGGTAAGCCCTTAAAGGTTGGCGATAAGGTTGTCACCTGTATGATTTTCCCCGATGATCCCTCCATCACCATGTACGATCTGAATAAGCAGAATGTGGGTGATTCCAGCGTATACGGCTTGCTTCCCGATGACGACAAGCACTTAAACGGTTGGTTTGCAGATTATATTCTGATCCGCAAGGGCTCCACCGTATTCAATGTAAGCGAGCTTGATCTCACCTCGCGTATTCTGATTGAGCCCTGCGCTGTACTTGTTCACGCTGTTGAGCGCGCAAAAACCACCGGTATTTTACGCTTTAACAGTCCCGTTGTCGTTCAGGGCTGCGGTCCCATCGGTCTGATTTGCATTGCAGTTTTACGCACCATGGGTATTGAAAACATCATCGCAGTAGATGGTGAACAGCAACGTCTTGACTTTGCTATGCAGATGGGTGCAAATAAAACGGTTAACTTTAAGGAGCATAAGGGCATTGACGCGCTTGCAGCTGCTGTAAAGGATGCTGTTGGCGGAAGACTTGCAGATTTTGCATTCCAATGCACAGGCTCTCCCTTAGCGCACGCTAACGTATACAAGTTTATCCGTAACGGCGGCGGACTTTGCGAGCTTGGCTTCTTCATCAACGGTGGCGATGCAACCATCAACCCCCACTTCGATCTTTGCGCAAAAGAAATCACTCTTGTTGGCTCGTGGGTTTATACGCTCCGCGATTATGCTACTACGTTTGATTTTATTAAAAGAGCAAAGGGCATTGGCTTACCCTTAGAAAAGCTCGTTACGCACACCTATCCTCTTGAAGAAATTGACGAAGCCTTCAAAACCAACCTTAAAATGGCAGGCTTGAAGATCGCTGTTGTCAATAAGTGAGGCACTTATGGCGGGTGAAGCGGTAGGTTTTCTGGAGGTCTACGGTCTTGTAGCCGCTTTTGTTGCGGGTGACGCAGGCTGTAAGGCTGCCAACGTAACGTTAGAACCCTTCGATCGCAACAAGCCTGCTAATGCAGATAAGCTTCCTGTTCCCTTGCTTATTACGGTAAAATACAGAGGAAGCGTAGAGGATGTCACCGCTGCAGTTGAAGCCGGTGAAATCGCTGCAAAACAGGTTTCAGGCGTTGTATCGAAGCATATTATTGCCCGTCCTACGGGCGACACCGAAAAGATGTTAAAGCTTTGCGGTTTTGATAAATCTTAAACATATGGCAAAAAAATCTATCAATCCGACGAAGAAGTCGGAAGAAATTTCGGAGGTAAAAAAAATGGCACTTCTTGCTCTTGGTATGGTTGAAACCAGAGGTCTTACGGCAGCAATTGAGGCAGCAGACGCAATGACGAAGGCAGCTGAGGTAACCCTTGTTGGTACCGAAAAAATCGGTAGCGGTCTTGTTACCGTAATGGTACGTGGCGACGTAGGCGCAGTTAAGGCAGCCGTTGAGGTTGGCACCGCTGCTGCTTCCCGTTTGGGCGAGCTCGTTGCTTCTCACGTAATTCCCCGTCCTCATAACGATGTAGAAGGCATTCTGCCTAAGATCTAAGGAAGGAATAAGTTATGCGAAACGCGCTTGGATTCATTGAAATATCCGGCGTAGCGGCAGCGATGGATGCGCTTGATCTCATGTGCAAAACAGCTTCGGTTCAGTTGGTCACATGGGAGCGTAAGCTTGGCGGCAGATTGGTCACCCTTGTTGTAGAGGGCGAGGTGGCTGCCGTTCAGCAAGCCGTCGAGGTGGCGTGCGAGCGGGCAATCAAAAAGCCCAACGCCCACGCCGTGATTGCCAATCCGCACGAGGAAACGTGGAAAATGCTTGCTTTGAGTGCGGCAAGGCTGGCAAAAAAAGAAAAATAAGCACGAAATGCTTATCTATAAAAAAAATCTAAATTTGTAAATTTTTTGGAGGTATTCTCTTATGGCACAGGAAGCATTAGGTATGGTTGAAACCAGAGGTTTAGTTGCAGCTATCGAAGCAGCAGATTCCATGGTTAAGGCAGCTAACGTAACGCTGATCGGCACCGAAAAAATCGGCTCCGGCTTAGTAACCGTTATGGTTCGTGGCGACGTTGGTGCAGTTAAGTCTGCTGTTGAAGCAGGTGCAAGCAACGCTTCTCGTCTTGGCGAATTGGTTGCTACCCACGTTATTCCCCGTCCCCACAACGACGTGGAAAAAATTCTGCCCGCTATTAAATAAGCTTAAGCAGAGAACCATTTTTTTACAGAGTATATGTCGAGGCGGAGTGAAATCTGCCCCGACATGGCTTTGTATTCCCTTTTTACCGAATGCTATCGGTTAAATAATTACGGAGAGTCCGTATGGAACGTAGTATTGAAGAAATTACCAAATTGGTTTTAGAGGCGCTATCCGCTCAGGCAAACGATGGCTACAAGGTGCCCATCGGAGTTTCGGCGCGCCATATTCATCTCACACAGGAGCACGTAGAAGCTTTATTTGGCGCAGGCTACACCTTAACCAAAAAGAAGGAGCTTATGGGTGGTCAGTATGCGGCTAACGAATGTGTAACCATCGTTGGCTTAAAGCTTCGTGCCATTGAAAATGTACGTGTGTTAGGTCCTGTCAGAAAACAATCTCAGGTTGAAATTTCCGCCACCGATGCCATCAAGCTGGGCATTAAAGCCCCCATCAGAGAATCGGGTAACGTGGAAGGCTCTGCACCTATTGCAGTAGTCGGTCCCAAAGGCGTTGTATATTTGAAGGAAGGCTGTATCATCGCAAAGCGTCATATTCATATGTCGCCCAAGGATGCTGAGGCCGCTTCGGTTAAGGATGGCGATATCGTTTCTGTAAAAGTAGACGACGAGCGCGCGACTATGTTCAATAACGTACAGATTCGTGTGCATCCCACCTTTACCTTAGAAATGCATATTGATACAGATGAAGCCAATGCCGCCAAAATCGGTTGCGGCACTGTTGGCACCATCGTCAAGCTGTAAGGAGTTTTTATGGTTATCGGAAAAGTTGTCGGATCAGTAGTATCCACGCGCAAATGCGAAGATTTGAAGGGCAATAAATTTATGATTGTTGAGCCTATTCCCAGCCTGAAGGTTCCCAGCAAGCTTGTTGCTGTAGATAAGGTAGGTGCAGGTATTGGCGAATACGTTCTTGTTGCTACGGGTAGTGCAGCACGTGTGGATAACCCCGTTGCCCCTGTAGATGCGGCTATCGTCGGTATTATAGACGATGGCTCTGAATTAGAGTAGTCTTTTATCAAACCGCCTTATTTTTTAAGTGCGGTTTATGCTTTATTTTGCAAAAACTAATTTAGGAACTTTCATGGATTTATCACTGATAAAAACTAAATTACAGCAAAACGGTGTTGTAGGCGCAGGAGGAGCAGGTTTTCCATCCTATGCCAAGCTTGCAAAGGGCGCAGATACGATTATTCTGAACTGTGCAGAATGCGAGCCCCTGCTTACCCTTCACCGTCAACTCCTCGCAGAAAAAGCAGAGGAGATTTTGCACGCCCTTTCGATGGTTGCAAAAGAAATTGGCATTACCCATTGTATCGTTGGAGTTAAAGCGGAATACACGCAAACCGTTCAGGCGTTAAAGCGCTATGCTGATGAATACGGTGTATGCATCAAGGAGCTTTCCAGCACCTATCCCATGGGTGATGAGGTTGTTCTTATTTATGAATGCACCGGAAGAGTTGTACCCGCAGGCGGCTTACCCCTGCAATGCGGCGTCATTGTCAGCAATGTAGAAACCGTTTACAACGGATACCGCGCACTGTTTTTTGATGAACCTGTAACGCATAAGCTTATCACGGTATCTGCCGCTGTCAAAAATCCCAAAACCGTCTGGATGCCTCTTGGTTCCTCCTTAAAAGAGGCGGTTGAGCTTTGTGGCGGTGAAACGGTAGAGGATGCCGTGTATATTGTTGGCGGCCCCATGATGGGTGTTATTGCAAATCCGTTAGACCCAATCACCAAAACAACCAATGCTATTCTTGTTTTACCCCGTGATCATCAGGTTGTACGCTCTAAGCTGAGAAGACCGGAAATTGACATCCGCAGAGCAGCGTCCGCCTGCTGTCAATGTCATATGTGTACCGATTTATGCTCAAGACATATGCTCGGTCACCCCATTGATCCATCAAAGTTTATGAACGCAGTTGCAAACCGTAATCTGAAAAACACCGATGTGTATTTCAATGCGTTATATTGCAGCTCCTGCGGTCTGTGCGAAAGCTATGCTTGTATGCAAGGTCTTTCGCCTCGTCTTCTTCTTTCTGTATGCAAAAGCTCTCTTCGTGCTGAAGGCGTTAAACCTATTGTGATGAAAGACTGCAAGCCGCTTCCTCAACGCCCGGGAAGACTTGTTCCCGAGGAGCGTTTGGAAAGCAGATTGGATCTTGCAAAATATCAGCATCCTGCTCCTATCACGCCAGTCAATTATCAGGGCAAAAAGCTTCGTATCCGTTATCCCTGGGATGAAGACTGGACAACTGAAATAAAAGATTAATTTTTTAAAAATATATTCAAAATTGCTTGTCAGGAGAAAAATATGGGAGCATTAATACTTGCAATTGAACAGAT
>JAFQWR010000008.1 GCA_017407365.1 Clostridia bacterium | reverse complement strand
TGCCGATAGAAAGAAAGGTCTTTTCGGCAAACTCCCCAAACAGAAGCTCGCGGTAGTTTTCAAAGCCTACGCCGTACGCGCCGTTCAGATTGAACCCCTTGATCTTCATAAAGGACATACAAATTGCAATTACAATAGGCGCAAGTCCGAAGATCAGAAAGCCCAGCACCGGTATGCCCGCAAAGCAAAGACCGAAGATTTTTTCGCCCGTATGCTTCATGCGGTTTGTTTTTACACCCCCGACCGAAGCCGAGGGCGTTTGTTTTGTATTAGGCATATCCGTCACCTGTTATTTGATATAATTGTAGCTGTATTTCAAGAGGGTTCTGTTTGTTCTGTCGGTTACCACGTTGAAGAAATCCGTCAGATTGTTCTTGCCGTTTCTGACCTCGTCGTTGAGATAATCTGCCCATTGGTCAATCCACAGACCGTCTGCAAGATAGTTCCAGTCACCTGCACGCTGATACTCTGCTGCACGAACAAAGATGATGGAGTTTTTGGGCATCTTATCGGGCTGTAAAAATACATCCGTCATACTGATATCCTTCTGGTTGGGGATGTTGAAGCCACTTTCTGCCTGCTTCGCCTGACCCTCGGGGCCGGACATATACTCGATGAAGCGGAACGCCTCGTCTTTATGACGGCTGTTTTTTGCGATAACAAATGCAACCGAGCCGCAGTGACCTGCCTCAATACCGCCCTCCGATACGGGAAGGGGTGCGCAGTCAAAATTCAGACCGGGGGTTTTGCGGTATACGGGCACAGTCCATCTGCCATCTACCATGGTAGCAACCTGACCGGAGGTAAAGTAGTTTTCTTTACCGACCGTGTTTAAGGTGTTGGGGCTGGGCGTGATAGCAAGACCCATCGTGCCCTTGCCGTCGATATCGGCGGTGGTGGGCTGAGAAAGCTGAACGAACTTGGTGAAAGCCTCAAGCATGGTGGGAACAGGCGTGCCGCCTGCATTTGCATCGGTGGTAAAGCTACCGTCGGGCAGGCAGTAATACTGCGTTTCGTCACCGAGCGAGAACACCCATTTTTCGTTTTGCTCGTCGTATTTGATGCAGTCACCGTTTACCGACCAACCGTAGCTGAACCACCATTCAGTGAAATAGCCATAGGTGGAGGGGCTTGCGGAATTGTAGGTTTTGGTGAAAATCTTAAACAGGTTTTCGCTTTCCTCCCACGTCATTGCAATGCGGTTGTTAAACAGCATTTCTTCACCGGCAACGGGCTTGCTCCAAGCGGAGGTGTCATCGATATTGGGACGCCAGAAGCCACGCTTCATATTTTCGACCGTGAAATGGGTACCGTTTTCTGCGTTATATCTATCTACGTACTCCTTCGTAACGTCCTCCTCGTCTACCGAAACGATATGAATGCCGGCACTTTGGAAGAAATTTACGTTATAGTATAAAACGGTGGGGCCGATATCCTTGGGGAGCCCCCATAAAGGCGCGCTTGCGGTGGAAAGACCGCTTTCTACATCATAGCGATAACGGGAAATACCGCTCTCCCACATTTCGTCAAGCTTGATGATATCGGAGTTTGCGACATACTCATCTAAGGGGATAATCAGATCGTTGATTGCCCATTCCTTTGCAACGTCGTCACCCATATATACAACGTCGGGGCAACGGTTACCCGAAAGCACCTGCTTTACAGATTCGTAATAGCTCGTACCGGGCTTGGTCTGATAATCCACAAAAATCTCGCCCTTGTGGTTTGCGTTAAAGGTATTTACAAGATCACGGAAAATGGCAATCTCGTCCTCTTCTCCGTAGCCCCAGAAGGTAATCTCTACGGCGCCGCCCGTGGGCGTGTTGCTCGGCTCGCCACAGGCAAACATACCAAGGCAAAGCACAGCACAAAGGAACAGTAAAACAACTCTTTTCATCACTATTTCTCCTTTCATAGGTTTTTCGCACCGCAAAAGCGCAGTGCTTCTGTATGATTTACGGCAGGGATCCACTGCCTATTACAGACAAATTTTTTAAGAGTATAAGTATTATATAAACAAACAGCAGAAAATAAATAATCTTTTGAGTAATTGGCACATAAACGACTGTATAAATACTTTTGCGCCGATATAACTGCGTTTCAAAACCCCGATTTTTTTGAGGAAAAGCACTCTTTTTTCTACTTATATCAAATATTTATAGAATTTGATATAATTATATCAACTGTTGATATAATTCCTTTTAATAATAACACACTTGTTTCTGCTTGTCAAGTGAAATTTCAAAAATTGTCAAAAAAAATTTTTCGCCCCTTTTTTGGCTTCCCCCACAAAATAAAAAAAGCATACCCCCTTATCAAGGGAAGCATGCCCTGTGCAATCTGCTATTATGTATAAAACAGCTTTGCTTTGAAGCAAAAAAAGAGGACACCGTTTTTGCAGCTCTCGTTTTATCTGCCACGGTATCCTCTGATGTGTTATTTTTTGCGGCTTATAATCAATCCTTTATTTCGTCAATGGGGACGTTGGTCTTGATTAAGCCCTGCTTCAGCAGCTGCTTACGCGTTCTGGTTACGATCTTCTCCGGCTTATAGTTGCTGTTATCCACGGTTGCAATACCCGCCTTTGCGAACATCGCTCTCAGCAGCTCCTTCGTGTGCTTCAACTTACGGTCGGAGGTCAGCTTCATCAGCATGGGGGTCTTTTCGTAACGCTTAACAGCGGAAATATCCTTAAAGCGATACTTACTGCCCTCGTAATCCTTGGGGTCAAGCGCAAGAGCAACACCAAGCGTATTGCCTCTGAAAATCAGCACGGCAAATACCTGTCTGCCCTTGTAAACTCTTTCCTTCTTCCAGCTACGCGCATACTTAACCGAATATCCGCTAAGGAATTCCAACAACTGCTTGTAGTATTCCTTCTGCTCGTGCTTAGCCAAGGTAAGCTTAGCAAGGAAGCTGTAATTAAAGCGGATACGCTTTTTCGCTTCCACTGCGGAAACGCCGATTTCCTCAGCTACCTCCTCAATGAAGGCGATTTCGTCGACATCATCTGCCGCAAATTCCTCTGCTTCGTCTTCAGAATCCTCAGCGGACTCTTCTGCCTCTTCCTCTGCTTCTTCCTCGGGGGCTTCCTCAGCCTCTGCAGGAGCTTCCTCTTCGGCAGGCTCTTTTTCCTCTTCCTCGGGGGCTTCCTCTACTGCAAGAGCTTCCTCTTCTGCCTCCTCTACGGGAGCCTCTTCTGCCTCGGCAGGAGCCTCTTCCTCTTCAACAGCAAGAGCTTCTTCCTCTGCCTCGTAAAGGTCAAGGTCTTCATCCTCTACCTTACCGATACCGTAAATTTCATCGTAGTCCTCTACTTTGATTTCGAAGGTATACAGAAGCTTGGAATCGGTGGGAATAACAAATCTGGTGCAGGTTTTATCCTCGTTTTCGTTCATGAGAATGGGGAGCTGCAGCGTATCGCGCAGATCGAGCATCTCGTTGAAGCTACTGATCATCAGCACCTGATAACCGTCCTCATCGAAGCCGTTTGTTAACTGCTGAATGTACGAGCGGTAAGCATTGACAAGTTTTTTGACCTTGATGGTATAGTTGATATCCTTGTTTCGGGTAACGTACGAGAATACGATTACGCCGATACCCAGAAGCACGGTAGCAACGGTAAACGATACCGAGATACCCTGCGCAACGTTTTTCATCGTGCCCTTCGTGCAGGCAAGAATCTTCGTTTCTCCCATGGGTGCGGAGGTGGTCACCGCAGCATTGAGCGTTTTGGTTGCAAGGGGAATTTCGAGTGCGGTGACGTATTCGTTGTTGTTGTCGCCGTCAAACTCCTCGCAAACGCTGATAACGTTTACGTGCAGCCTTACGATGAGCATGCTGGACGTGTTGGAAATGTCGTATGTATCTAAGAAACTGTTTGCTAAGCTGTTATATTGATTGTAATCTATAACCACCTTTTCGGATACCGAAAGATTGCTGCCGCCGTTTGCGGTGTACTTCGCTTCGGGAATCAGCTCAAAAACGGGCTGATACAACGGAACGTTGTAATCGAGATCGGTGATTACTACCTGTGCGTCAACCTTATACGAATACTCGTAATTGACGTTGTTTACCTGCATCAGAAGCTTATACACAAAATCTGCCTCGAAGTTTTCGATGAGGCTTGCAATATAGCCCTGATTGCCTGCAATGAAATCCTCGTCAAAGAAGCCGTTATCCTTCAGATTTACCTTATAATCTACCGTACCCTGCTCGGTATAGTCGATATAGAAGGTTTTGTTCATTCTGTAATAAACCGCCGTGGAAATCAAGGCGACGATGAAGAACACAGCCAAAACGGTGGACAATGCGATAATCCACAGCCTACGCCGACGTTTATATTGCGCCCTTTTCAGTTTTTCCGCTTCAGACATGCCGCCGCCTCCTTTTTCAGAATTTCATTTCCCCTTTTTATTACGGGTGGGGAAGCCCTGCTCAGATTAAAATCAATATAATAGGGTTTGTCTTTGTCAGCTGAACAGCTGCCTTACCCAGATTGTGGGATAGCCGATATACCGCACGCGGATTTCTGCCAAGCCCTTGATGTCGCTATCGGTGATATAGCCGTAATCCATCTCTTCGTTTGTGTCACCCTTGGTGTAATACCGTGTAACGCCGTTGACGTGCCGTATGGTCATAACGCGGTGGATGACCTGCACGCCATCCTTCATAAACACGATAACCTGACCTTCCTCAATCTTCTGATCGCGATAGCTTTCGTATATAACCGCATCGCCTTTGTTGAACTCGCCCGTCATACTCTCGGAGCCAACCACGATGATTCCCCAGCGGAATTGGCAGGAGATAAGCATGGCACAGCCGATCATCAGCACGATCATCACGGCAAAGCTGACGTATGCAAGCTTTTTGTTCTTTCTTCTTGTCACACGGCTTTTGGTGTCGTAAAGCGTACGGATAAACCACATCAGAAGAAGGGGCATCAGCAGCTTGCAGAATGCCAGAAGAGAATCGGGCATTAAGGGCACTACCGAAAGCACAAAGGGATAGACAGCAAAAATGACCCTGAACAGGATGTTCGGGTAGATGCCGTATCTTCGTGAAATATAGTTGTAGGCAAGATTGTTCAGAACAGCAGGCAACAAATTTAAGCCGATCACCGTCATAAAGCTGTTAAAGCTCTGCACAAAGGGGACGTTGGTATAAATCAGCACGTCCACCGCAATGCACGAAAGATAGCCCACTACCTCTATGACCGGCTTTTTTTGCGCAAGAAATACGTATCGGATGACCTCAATACAAACAATCATCACAAGCGTGGGCAATAAATCCTTAAAAAGGGTTGTCCACGTCAGCCTTTTGGGAGAGGCAAAAAAGCCAAACTTTAACCCGGAAAGGTAATACGCAAGCAAAAGCACCAGCGCAAGCACTGCTACAATCAGCGTTACCTCTTTTTTGTAAAGGGAAAGAATGCTTCTTTTTTTGACCCATACAAAGATGGCTACGGCGGCTATAACAAGCACGCCGGCGATGACGATTTTGCTGTAAAACGGAATAAACAAAGCGGTAAGGAGCACAGCGAAAAGCACGAAACACAGGGTATATAACCGCTTGTTGTCTATATACATGCCTTTCGCCTCCTTACCGCATTTATTTATGAATGATTCCGATTTGCCTTACGTTTTGGCTTATGCAACGGTAACAGCGGTTGCGGTAGCCGTTAAGGTGAACTTGTAAGCGATTTCTTCAACGGGCTGGGTTACGAGCGTAACAGTAACTCTTACCAGGCAGGTTTCGTTAACGCCAAGCAGGGGAGCAGCGATTACGGAGTAAACGCCTACACCAGTTTCCTCCACGTATTCAACCTTGTAGGTGAAGTAGGTTTCGGTTAAAGGGGTAGAGGTAGCATAGCCGAAGTCTGCCATCTGCGCCTTGTAACCGGTACTCTTATTCTGCACCTCTAAAATAGCAGTTGCAGTATCGCCTGCTGCGGAAAGCTGCGTGGAGGAAAAGTTAGCAACGGTCTTATCCGTCTGGATTGCAGTGGTAGTCTTATCACTAGATTTAACTTCGGTAAACTCAACAACAAAGTCCGCGTTGTGGGGCTTAACGGTGATGTCACCGTTGATGGTGAGCGTATCGGTGAGTGCCGCATAACCAACGCCTAAGCAGATGCAGGCACAGAGCAGGAAAGCTACAATTGCAAATCTTCTTTTTTTCATGTTCTTCTCCTTTATAAAAAAAGATTTATTTATATGTACGGCTTAAACCGTTCATACCAAAAGAATAGCCTTTTACGCCATTGCTATCCACTCTCCGCTATCACGAAAGAGAGGATAACTGCTTAAAATAATTCACATTAAAGGCATGACCGTAGAGTCACCCTAAGATAGACTTATTGTATCACTTATTGCAGAATCTGTCAACTAAAAAATCACACAAAATAATATTTTTATTGCAGAGAAAAGGGCTCCCCTTCGTCCCTTACAGGAAAAGAGAACCGTTGTGTTCATTCCCCCCGTTACACCCGCCCCTCTTTCCCTTTGCCGAAGCCGCTTTTCGGCACCTAAACAGGTGTTTTTTTACCCCTTCAAGCCGCCCGAACAAACAGCTGCAAGCTAAAAAAAGGTCACCGCGAAAAAAGCCTTCCGCGGCGACCCTTTTGTAACTATTCTACTTTTTATAGGCTACGGTTGTTCGAGCATTGCCCAAGGAAACAGACCTTATCCCTCTGCTACCTCTTCCTGATTGACCGAAAGAACGGTAAAGGAAGCATCCGTTGAGGGAACATAGGGCTCGGGGCGCGGCTCTCTGGGCTTACATCCCGTGACAGCAGTCAGCAGGCACAGGGATAAAACCACGCACAGCAGCAACAGTTTCTTT
>JAFQWR010000049.1 GCA_017407365.1 Clostridia bacterium | reverse complement strand
GTAAATCTACACCGGCAATACGAGCCATCTACTCTGTAACCTCCATTCTTATTTGAATGATATTTTTTTGGGGAATTTCCCCGGATCTATGCTACCCGACCGTTCTTTTTTGCTGTGATTTGGAATGAGCCAAAAAGCACGGACGGCGTTTTTTTCGCTGTTACCTGCTTTGGCGCAATAAGGCAAGGGCGATGCACGCCCTTGACTTGCACCGATTAAAACCTTTGGCTTAGCCTTGGGTCTGTTTGTGTTTTTTGAATTTGGAGCAGATCACCATGACCTTGCCCTCTCTTTTAATGACTCTGCATTTGTCGCACATGGGCTTAACAGACGGTCTTACCTTCATAAGAGATACCTCCTTAAGTTTTGCTGCGCCAGATGACCCGACCTTTCGTCAGATCGTATGGGCTCATTTCGATTTTTACCGTGTCACCGGGGATAATCTTGATATAATTCATACGAAGCTTACCCGAGATATACGCGGTGATAACATGCCCGTTGCCGAGCTTAACTTTGAAATTGGCGTTGGGTAGAGATTCTACTACTACGCCTTCAACCTCGATCACGTCGTCTTTCGACATATAATACCGTTCTCCTTATTTTTGATCGATTGCGCCTTCTTCATTATTGAAAGGACGTAACGCCTTACGAAGCTCGCTATCGAAAACCTGCTTGCCGCTTGAAAACTTCTCTCCGATGCCTTCAAGCGTATGATTGGTAAGGGTAAGATGCTTGCACTTTTTACGCTTTTTGTTGTCCATACGGTGCTTCTGACCGTCTACCGTTAAAACGTAACCGCCCTCTAACACCTCGCAAACAACATAATAGCGTCCGGCATCTCTGCCTGCTTTGCTATAAACGATCAGTCCCGGGACCAATTTTGTTTCGTGCATATCTTCCTCTTTTATAACGTCGTGACGATGGGTTCGCCCTCCGTGATAATCACGGTGTTTTCGTAATGCGCACTGGGCTTACCGTCCATCGTAAGAACACTCCAGCCGTCGTCTAAAAAGCGAACCTGCCAGGTGCCTTGGTTGATCATGGGCTCAATGGCAATTGCCATACCTGCCCTAAGGCGCAAGCCTTGACCACCGGTGACGAAGTTTGCTACCTGAGGATCCTCGTGCATCTGTTTACCGATGCCGTGACCCGTGAGGGCGCGCACAACGCCATATCCGTTTTTCTCTGCCAACGTTTGCACTGCTCGGGCAATATCCGAAAGTCGGTTGCCCTCCCGGCAAACGGCAAGCGCATCAAAGAAACATTGTTTGGTAACGTCCATCAGCCTCTGCTTCTCTGCGGAAACGGTCCCCACACCAAAGGTACGGGCAGCATCTGCATGGAAGCCATCAATCACAGCTCCTACGTCGATGCTGATGATATCGCCCTCGCAAAGCCTATACTTTCCGGGGATACCGTGCACCACCATTTCGTTTACGGAAGCACAGATTGTGGCAGGATAGCCGTTGTAATGCAAAAAAGAGGGTGCGGCCTTACGCGCGATGATAAACTCGTATGCAATACGGTCCAACTCTCTTGTGGTGACGCCGGGCTTAACCTTTTCTTCCATTAACAGAAGAAGGTCCCTGACAATTTCACCCGCGCGCTGCATTGCCGCAATATCCGCCTTCGATTTGATGGAGATCATTGCAAACCGTCCAATACCTTACAGCAAGCGGCAAAAACCTCTTCGATGGCAAGCGTGCCGTCTACGTCGTTGATTTTGCCCTTAGCCTGATAATACTCGATGAGGGGCTTGGTCTGCGCTTCATAAACCTTGAGGCGCGCACCAACCGTTTCTTCGGTATCATCTGCACGGTGAATCAGCTCGCCGTCGCACAGCGAACAGCTCGTTGCTCCGTTTAACGTATCGATATGATAGGGAGCGCCGCACTTTGCGCATACTCTGCGTCCGGTCAGGCGCTTCAACAGAAGCGAGGTATCAACGTCAATGTTGAGCACTGCATCGGGAGGCATAATCTTATCCAGAGCCTCTGCCTGAGCAATGGTACGGGGGAAACCGTCTAACAGGAAGCCGTTTTTGCAATCCTCGCGCTGAACACGGTCTGCAACAAGTGCTACAACGAGATCGTCGGGCACGAGCTGACCGTTATCCATAAAGCCCTTTGCCTGAATGCCAAGAGGCGTTTGCGCCTTGATATTCTCTCTTAAAATGTCACCGGTAGAAATATGAGCTACGGCGTATTTTTCGGCAATGCGCTTAGCCTGCGTGCCCTTACCGGCACCGGGTGCGCCTAAAATAACGATTTTCATGGTTCTCCTTACGGCGGCAAAGCCTTCGGCGGAAATCCGCCGAAAGCCTGCGTTAAAGTTTTAGCTTAAGAAGCCTTTGTAGTGACGCATCATGATCTGCGCTTCGAGCTGCTTGTGGAAGTCGAGCGCGCACGATACGACGATGAGAAGACCGGTCGTGCTGAATGCGTTGATCAGGCTGCTGCCGTCACCTGCTACTGCCGTGAAGATCAGGGTAGGAACAAGTGCTACGAAAGCAAGATAGATCGCACCAAACAGCGTGATACGGTTGTTGATCTTCTTGAGGTACTCGGTGGTGGGCTTACCGGGACGAATGCCGGGAATGTAGCCACCGGTCTGCTGGAAGTTTTTGCTGATATCTTCGGGGTTGAACTGAATCTGACCGTAGAAGAAAGCAAAGAACAGAATGAGCAGAGCAAGAATGATCGAATAAGCCCAGGTACCAACGCCGAGGTACTGCATCCAGAACTGAGCAAAGCCGGAGCTGTAGTCTGCGTCGAACATGCTGATGAGCAGCGAGGGGAAGGAAAGGAGCGCAAAGGCAAAGATCAGAGGCATAACACCGGACGCATTAACGCGGATGGGAATATGCGTGGACTGACCGCCGTAAACCTTTCTGCCCTTAACCTGCTTAGCATACTGTACGGGGATTTTACGCTCGGAAAGATCAACGAATACGATCAGAGCGAAGATTACGACAACTGCAACAAGGAAGCCGATCAGCTGCCAGGTAGCGGTCAGACCTGCGTCGCCACCCTGGAATGCCTTCTGTAAGGATTCTAAGATAGCAATACCTGCCGTAGAGATAATACCTACGAAGATCAGCATGGAAAGACCGTTGCCGATATCCTTTTCGGTGAGGCGCTCGCCCAGCCATACGGTGAGCATATTGCCTGCACAGAATACTAAGATTACGAATGCGTAAACCAGCCAGGGTGCGCCGGAAAGAAGGCCCTCGTCTACCAGACCGTCGGAAGAGAGCAGAACGCCCACTGCCTGAATGATGGTAAGGAAGATGCTTGCGATACGGGTCAGCATGGTGATCTTTCTTCTACCCTCATCACCCTCGTGCTTCTGCCATCTCTCTAATTTGGGGATAGCAACGGTAAGCAGCTGAATGATAATGGAAGAGTTGATGTACGGGCCGATACCCATAGCAAACAACGTACAGTTTGCAAGCGAGCCACCGGTGATGCTGTTGAGCAGAGTCAACAGCTGATTGCCGGAGCTTTCTACCTGCGTTTGCATAGCTGCGATATCCAGACCGGGAACGGGGATATAGCAACCTAAGCGGTAGATCAGAAGGATGAAGAAGGTCCAGAAGAGCTTTACGCGGACTTCCTTCTCCTTAAATGCATTTTTTAACGTTTCAAACATTAGAGCACCTCAGCTTTTCCGCCTGCTTTCTCGATTGCCTCTTTTGCGGATTCAGTGAATTTTGCGGCTTGTACGGTCAATTTCTTCTCCAAAGTACCGTTACCAAGAACCTTTAAGCCTCGGTTATCCTCAAAATACTTGACCATTCCAAGTTCAATCAGAAGTTCAGCGGTAACGGTAGTGCCGTCTTCAAAGCTGTTGAGTCTGTCGATGTTGATGGTGAGGAATTCTCTTCTCCATTTGTTGTTAAAACCGCGTTTGGGAATTCTGCGGTATAAGGGCATCTGGCCACCCTCGAAGCCGGGACGTACGCCGCCACCGCTTCTTGCCCATTGACCCTTATGGCCCTTACCTGCGGTCTTGCCAAGACCGCTGCCAATGCCGCGACCTAAGCGTTTGCTTTCGGTATTAGCGCCCTGTGCGGGAGCGATAGTATGCATTCTCATATCGAATTGCCTCCCTTATGCGTTTACTTCTTCAACCGTTACAAGGTGTTTTACGCGGAATACCATGCCGCGGATAGCAGCGGTATCCTCAAAAACCTTGCTCTGGCGAATCTTCTTTAAGCCCAGCGCGGCAACGGTATCTTTCTGCTTTTGCAGGCAACCGATGGTGCTGCGAACGAGCGTCACTTTAATTTTAGCCATTTAGCTCGCCCTCCTTAAAGGATTTCTTCCACGGTTTTGCCGCGGAGCTTTGCTACGTCTTCTGCAGTGCGCAGTTCCTTCAAACCCTCGATGGTTGCGCGGATGCAGTTGTAGGGGTTATTGGTGCCATACGATTTGGTACGGATATTCTTGATACCGGCTGCTTCCATAACCGCACGAACGGGACCGCCGGCGATAACACCGGTACCTTCATCAGCGGGGAGCATTAAAACGTTACCTCTGCCGAACTTACCAATAACTTTATGGGGGATCGTCGTACCAACGAGTTTGACGAGAGCCATTTTACGCTTAGCCTCTGCCGTTGCCTTTTCGATAGCCTCGGGTACTTCGCCAGCCTTGCCGCAGCCCATTCCTACTCTGCCGTTGCCGTCGCCGACAACTACCAGTGCGGAGAAACGCATATGACGGCCACCCTTAACAACCTTGGTAACACGGTTGACTGCAACTAACTTTTTGATAAGCTCGTCTTTCTCTTCGGGTCTGTTACGTCTGTTATCTTCACGTCTTGCCATTTGCTTCGTTCCTCCTATTAGAATTTAAGACCGGCTTCTCTTGCGCCGTCTGCAACCGCCTGAACACGGCCGGTGTAGAGATAGCCGCCACGGTCGAATACTACCTCGGTAACGCCAACCTTTGCAGCCTTTTCTGCAACGGTCTTGCCAACGAGCTTAGCCTGCTCCGTTTTGGTGAGCTCAGCAATCTGAGCCTTAACCTCTTTTTCCATCGTGGAAGCTGCGCAAAGGGTCTTGCCTGCAACGTCATCGATGATCTGTGCATAGATATGGTTTAAGCTTCTGTAAACGCAAAGTCTGGGCTTTGCAGCAGTCCCGGATACTTTGGCGCGGACTCTTTTATGACGCTTTAACCGTTCGATATTCTTATCGGTTTTACTAATCATTACCTGCTACCTCCTATCCTTATTTACCTGCCGTCTTGCCTTCCTTGCGTTGGATAACTTCGTCTTTATAACGAATACCGTAGCAGTGGTAGGGTTCGGGTTTCTTGATGCAACGAATGTTGGATGCCGTCTGACCAACTGCTTCCTTGGAAATACCGGAAACAGCGATTTCAGTTGCGGATACAACCTCAAGCTTCACACCCTCGGGAGCCTGGAAGGGTACGGGGTGAGAGAAACCTACGTTGAGCACGATGTTGTTACCGTCCTGGGTTGCCTTGTAGCCTACACCCTGGATGATGAGGCGCTTTTCGAAGCCCTGGGTAACACCCTGAATCATGTTTGCTAAAAGTGCTCTGTATAAGCCGTGCATTGCACGAACCTTCTTATCTTCGGATGCGCGGGTTACCGTGATAACTGCGCCTTCCTGACTGATACCGATGCGCTGGTCTGCAACGGCCTGCGTCAGCGTGCCCTTGGGGCCCTTAACGCTGATGACACCGTCCGTAAAAGTGACCGTTACGCCAGCAGGTACGTCGATGGGTTGTCTACCAATTCTCGACATAATAGGTCCTCCTTTTACCAGACGAAAGCAAGCACTTCGCCGCCAACATTGGCATTGCGAGCCTGCTTATCGGTCATCACACCTTTGTTCGTAGAAAGAATGGCAATGCCAAGTCCGCCTACTACCTTGGGGATTTCCGTCGCCTTGGAATATTTGCGCAAGCCAGAGCGGGAGACTCTTTCTAAGCCCTTGATAACGCTCTCTTGCTTGTTCACGTACTTTAACGTGATGCGGATAGTGCCCTGAACGGAATCGTTCAGAAGCTCTACGTTGTTGATATAGCCCTCGTCCAAAAGGATCTGAGCAATTGCTTTTTTCATATTAGATGCAGGAATATCTACCGAAACCTTTTTGGAACGCAGTGCGTTTCTGATTCTGGTGAGCATATCTGCAATAGGATCCGTTACAATCATGATACCCTCCTCTTACCAGCTCGATTTCTTGACGCCGGGTAATTGACCCTTATACGCCAAATTACGGAAGCAGATACGGCAGATTCCGTATTTGCGCAACACGGCATGGGGACGGCCGCAGATCGAGCAACGCGTATAAGCGCGAGTCGAAAACTTAGGCGTCTTTTGCTGTTTATTGATCATCGCTTTTTTTGCCATGTGGAAATACCTCCTCTTACTCAGCCTTGAAAGGCATACCCATTGCCTTCAAGAGCTCTCTTGCTTCTTCGTCGGTCTTTGCAGTCGTTACAAAGCAAATATCGAAGCCGCGGATTTTTTCAATTTGATCGTAACTGATTTCGGGGAAAATCAGCTGCTCTTTTACGCCCATAGCGTAGTTGCCTCTGCCGTCAAACGAGTTTGTTGAAATACCACGGAAGTCTCTTACGCGGGGGAGCGCGATGGAGATGAATTTATCCATAAATTCATACATTCTGAGATCGCGCAGCGTAACCTTTGCACCAACGTTCATGCCCTGACGTACCTTGAAGTTTGCAACCGACTTTTTAGCCTTGGTGATAACGGGCTTCTGACCTGCAAT
>JAFQWR010000048.1 GCA_017407365.1 Clostridia bacterium | reverse complement strand
TAAGTCTTTCTTCTTCCTTTCCAAAGCCATCCCTCCTAGGCATATTACAGCATATATTATACTGCAAATGCAAAAGAATTGCAAAAAAAATGATTACTGTTTGCAAGATTTTGTTTCATACGCAGGCACGAAGCCGCTGTAAAAAAAAGAGCACACATAAAAGCCCTGATACCCACCCAAAAAAGCAAATGCATAAAAAGCCGTTGGCGGTTACGCATTGCAAAATCTGGTGGCTTTATCCAAGACTGATATGGGTGCTCTTTTGTTTGACTGACCGAATGAAAAGGGGGAAAAGCCCTTTATTACAAAGCTTAACCGATGCGGTCTACCGTAAGACGGAGCAGGGTGGGTGCGTTTAAGTAGCGCTCCTCTACCACCTTCTGCTGCTCCTTAGAGAGCGTCATATAGGCGATATACATATATTCGTTGATCTGCTCCTCGGGGAGGTCCTTTTCCTTTTCGATTTCGCGGATTTTGTAGCGCTGCTCACCGCTTTTGCTGCGCAGAATCAGCCTGTCGCCCGCATCGATGAAGCGAAGCTCGGGCGCATCGGCGATGACCACCGTGCCGTTTTGCGCATCCTGGCACTGCTGAGCGGTTGCCTCTACGGTGTATTCCTCCACGAGCATCTCTGCCTCTACGATTTTGTTTTTATCCACCTTCTGCGTGGGGCGCACGTAGATGGGATCCTTGGGATTTGAGGTGCAGAAGGCATATCTGCTGTAATCGTATTTACCCCTGAAGCCGTATGCCTCAGCCATAATTGCGCCAAAATCGGTTGCGGAAAACTTACGAAGCTTACCGTCGTTGAATACGGGCGCACAAAAGGCGCTTTCCTGATGATGACGGCCGGTAAACGAATAGCCGTTGCGCTTGATTTCATCAATCAGCACGTTGATGACCGCATAGCTGTTTTCACCGACCTCAAAGTGATAGTTATCGTATTCCGTCCAACCAATGATTTCGTATTTCATAATGATTCCTCCGTAGCTGATACCCGCTGAAAAAAACAGCGAGCCCCCTTTTACAGTACGGAAGCTCGCCATAATGGTGGTGGAGACGACAAGACTCGAACTTGTGACCTCTTGCATGTCAAGCAAGCGCTCTAACCAACTGGGCTACGCCTCCATAATGCGTAATTAATTATATACAATTTTTTTGCGGTTGTCAACCCTTTTTGCGAGGTGAATTATTTTTCGGCATATTGCACAGTGTTTACCCCGTAAAACCGATATAATTGCAAAAAAACGCAGGGAAGCCCATTCCGTCCGTAAGCAAAAAACACCTTTTCAAGCGATGGCACGTTGACATCCGCCCGCGCTTATGCTATAATATCCTTGCGTTTCGTGTTGCAAGGAGCTATCCCCTTCGCAAATTCAGAGAAATCGCAGGAGAATACTATGTGGAACGGAAAGAAAAAGGCAGTTACCTTCAGCTTTGACGACGGTGTTTTGCAGGATGCCCGACTGATTGAGCTGCTCAACAAATACGGCTTGAAGGCAACCTTCAACATCAATTCGGGCAAGCTGGGCTTAAACGAGCAGCTATCCGTGCTGGGAAAGGAGGTTGCACACTGCAAAATCCCCGCAGAGCGCCTGCGTGAGGTTTATGCAGGGCACGAGGTTGCAGCACACACCGTGCATCATCCTTTTTTGCCCTCTCTTACCGATGAGGAGGTCATCCGTGAGGTAGCAGATGACTGCACCACCCTGCAAAGGCTGGTGGGCTACCCCATCTGCGGCATGGCGTATCCCTGCGGCGGCGAAAACAACAACGACCGTGTGGCAGAGCTGATTGCAAAAAACACGCCCGTGCGCTACGCCCGCACCACTGTCCCCTCGCATAGCTTTGCTCTACAAGGCAACCTGATGCGCTTCAACCCCACCGCACACACCGTCGACCCCCTTCTTTTTTCGCTTGCGGAGGAGTTTTTAAGCTATAACGGTGAGGAGCCTGCCCTGCTTTACATCTGGGGCCACGGCTACGAATACGACGCCGATGCACCCTCGTGGGAAAGCTTAGAGCGGCTTTTTGCGATGCTTTCGGGCAAGGAGGATATTTTTTACTGCACAAACAAGGAGGCATTCGGCATAGAATAACGCCCTGCTTCTTCCCTATCCGTAAATACAAAAAGAGCAAGCACGGATTTTTGCCGTATGCCTGCTCTTTTTTTATTTGCTTATGCTCTGCCCCACCTGCCGCCGCAAAACGCCCCATCAGCGGATGCGCACGGTGGCGTTGCATTTCTTCACGGCGTGATCTGTGATGACTTCGCCGATTCCGTCCGCCACAATCGTGCCGCAAAGCGGATTTTTGACGGAGTCGATATACCCGTTTACCTCTGCCTGCACGGAGGAATATTCAAACGCCAGATCGCAATCGGTCATGGTGCAATCGCGCAGGACGAGGTTTTTGCAGTAGCAGAAGGGCTGGGTGCCCTTGATTTTACATCGGATGAGCGTCAGGTTTTCGGAATACCAGCCAAGGTATGCGCCGCTCAGCTCCGCATCCTCCACCGTGACGTTTTTCGAGTGCCAGAAGGCATCCTTTGTATCGAACGTACCGCCTATAACCCGTGCGTTTTCTACGTATTGGAAGGAATATTTGCCCTGCATCTGCAAGCCGTCCAGCGTGAGGTTGCTCGCCTGAAAAAACAGATAGTCACTGCTTAAAAAGCTATCCTCCACCGTGACATCGTGACAGCGCCAGCCAAACTCCTCAGAATGTGCAATCACGCCCTGCAAGCGGATACGGCGACACTCACGCAATGCCTTTACCGACTGAATGCGGCAATAAGAAAGCAAGCCGTCCTCGGCGTACCACACGGAAGCACGGGAGGTTTCGTCAAACACGCAATGCTCGGCAACAAACTCACGTGCGTGCCAGAGGGGATAGCGCAGTAAAAAGCGACAGCGCGTCATCCTTACACCGTGGCTTTCCTTTAAGGCAGACTCTCCCTGCTCCTCGTAGCTCACGCCCATGGCAGGCACAAACATACACTCGGTGAGGCAGGCGTCCCGCAAGCCGTAGAGCGCACGCTCCTCTGTATATATCTCATTTTCAATATTCTTCATACGTACACCTCTTTTCACATATTGTACCACAAACACAGGCTGTCGGCAAATAAATACACGGCGTTTTATAACAGAAATTTTTCTTCTCTATCTGCACGGCGAAAATCCTCCCCTCTTTTTCAGAGCAGGGGGCGGCTGAATTTTTTCCGGCGCAAAACCAGAAGGGGCATCGCCCCTTTTTCAGGCAGAAAATTTTCAACACTTTTTTTGGGAAGCCCTTTTGCCGAGAGAAAAAGGGGCAGAAAAAATGCCCTGCAAACGCTTGCCCCGGGGCAAAAAAGCCGCACGGAAAACCGAGGGAAAAACAGACGGATTTTTACCAAACACAACGCCGCAATCCGACGAAGGGCGTTTTAAGGGCAAAATTTGCCCTTTTTCTGCACGGAAAACCGCCTGTAAAGAAGTAGTCATCCTGCGGCAGTCGCCCGTATTCCGTCTGTCAATTTCCGCTTAGTAAGCAAGTCACCTCTGCCGCCTTACCCGACATCCGTTTGTTGCAATCATCAATTTTATCATTATTTTACGAGCGCAAAAACGCCCCGTTTTTGGGTAAAACCCGACGGTGCCTTTGCCTGCTTTCTTTGCGCAGTTTCTCAAAAAGCCTTTCTTCCCGCCCTCTGTTTGGCGCAAGCTCTTTGGGGAAAAATTCCCCACTGCCGCCACCTCATCCTCTTTGGACCGTTTCTTTTTTTGCGTTTTACCGCTCTTTTTGAAAAAGCGGCATTTTGCGGTTTTTTTGTTGCGCTTCTTTGTTCGTATCATGCTTCATTCCAAGCAGGAGAGCGCAGACTGTGAAGCCAAAACGGAAAGTGCGATTGCAGACATAAAAAAACGCCCTGCCGAAGGAGCAGAGCGTATGTATCCGTTTATTTGTTTTTCATCTCTTGCAGAATTGCCTTTAATAAATCCTCAGCGGTGGGATTTTGCTCACGCTGCCTGCGTGCCTCTTCCTCTGCCGCCTGCTCTGCCGCCTGCTTTTCGGCAGCCTCAGCGCTGCGCTTTGCCTCAAGGTATGCGTGAACGGCAGCCTTATCGGAAAGACGGATGCCCTGCGCCTTCATTGCCTTGCGGTCTTCCTTGGTGGGGATGTCTGCGGCAATGCCCTCG
>JAFQWR010000047.1 GCA_017407365.1 Clostridia bacterium | reverse complement strand
TGCACCGATAGCAACGCATTCATCGGGGTTGATGCCCTTGAAGGGCTCCTTGCCCATCAGGTTCTTAACCATTTCCTGCACTGCGGGAATACGGGTAGAGCCACCGACGAGGATAACCTTTTCGATATCGGAGGGCTTCATCTTGGCATCTTTTAATGCGTTGATGCAGGGGCCTTCCGTACGCTTTACAAGGTCTGCGGTAAGGGAATCGAATTTCTGACGGCTGAGCGAAACCTCAAGGTGCTTGGGGCCGGTAGCGTCTGCGGTGATATAGGGCAGGCTGATGGTGGTGCTCGTCATGCCGGAAAGCTCGATTTTAGCCTTTTCTGCGGCATCCTTGAGGCGCTGCATAGCCATTTTGTCGTTGGTGAGGTCGATGCCGTTCTGCGACTTGAACTCAGCAACCAAAAAGTCGATGATCTTCTGGTCGAAGTCGTCACCGCCGAGCATGGTGTCACCGTTGGTTGCACGAACCTCGAAAACGCCGTCGCCGATCTCTAAGATGGATACGTCGAACGTGCCGCCGCCAAGGTCGTATACAAGCACATTGTGCGTGCCGCCGTTGTCGTCCTTATCCAGGCCGTATGCAAGCGCTGCCGCCGTGGGCTCGTTGATGATACGCAGAACCTCTAAGCCTGCAATTTTACCTGCATCCTTGGTTGCCTGACGCTGGCTGTCGGAAAAGTATGCAGGAACCGTGATGATTGCCTGCGTTACCGTTTCGCCGATATATGCCTCTGCGTCATTTTTCAGCTTGGTTAAAATCATTGCGGAAATCTCTTGGGGAGAGTATGCCTTTCCGTCAATATTCACACGGGAATCCGTGCCCATTTTACGCTTGATGGAGCTGACCGTGCGGTCGGGATTTACAACAGACTGACGCTTTGCAGCCTGACCTACCACACGCTCACCGTTTTTCTGGAAGCCAACAACCGAAGGGGTCGTTCTTCCGCCCTCTACGTTAGCGATTACAATGGGATCTCCACCCTCTAAAACCGCTACGCAGGAGTTGGTAGTACCTAAGTCAATACCGATAATTTTAGACATAATTTATACCTCCGAATTTTCTCGATAGTTTACTGTTTTATCCGGATATATCCTATCCGTTATATTTGCCGACAACAACCTGTGCATGGCGAAGCACCTTGCCCTTGCACATATAGCCGTTGCGATAAACCTGAACCACAACCTCGTCCTGCTCCTCCGATTCTACGGGCTGCGACATAATTGCGTCGTGCAGGTTGAGATCGTATTTTTCGCCCAATGCCTCAATCCTCTCGATACCGAGATCGGAAAGAGCTTTTTCGAATTGCTTCTGAATCATTTTTACGCCTTCATCCTCGCTGGAAGATGCCGCAAGAAGAAAGTTGTCGTATACGGGTAAGATCTGCAAGGCAACCGATGCCTCTGCCTCTTCCTTCGCCTTTACGGCGATTTCGGCATTGCGTCTTTTGTAGTTTTCAAAATCCACCTTCAGGCGCTGAAAGGCGGTATTCTGCTCCGTTGCCTGCGCTACAATTTTTTTACTGCGCTCGTACCTTCCCTTCCATTCCTCAACCTCAGCAATCAGCAACTGATTTTCTGCGGAAAGATCTGTTACCAGCTGAATCAGCTGTTCCCGGGAAAGGTTGGCATAATCGAAGGACGCCTGCTGTTGCTCTTCGACGGATTCATTCGTCGTCTGCGTCTGATTCTGTTCGTCCATGATGTTCACACTCCTTGGGGTTACTCATTTCGCTTAACGTTTGTGAAATCGTGCTGAGCACGCGGAATACACGGCGGTAATCCATACGGATGGGGCCAAGCACACCTGCCGAGCCCAGGCTTTTGCCGTTTACACGGTAGTTTGCCGTGACTAAGGCAAAGGAATCGGAAAGTGCTTCCGCATCCTCCCTGCCGATTTTAACGGATATTTCGATATCGCCCGATTCCCTGAGCATCTCGCCAAGCTCGCCCGGCGTATCGATGACCTCTAAAAAGTGACGGGTCGTTTCGATATCCTGAAATTCCTCATGCTTGAATATATTGTTGTTACCCTCAAAGACCACGCTCTGCTCATCGCGGGAGCGGACGTATTCTTTAAGAACGGCAACGATTTCGTCAAAAAGCATCTTGTACTGCTGCATATGAGAGGAAAGAATCTGCGTGCTCTCCTCCGTGATATCCACCAGCCTTTTGCCCACCAGCTCCGCAACAAGAACCTGCTCTGCGGCGGTGATATATTCCTCCTCCACGTCATCTGCCGTGGTGATGAAGCTATCCTTTATGACGTTGACATCGGTGACCACCACAAGCAACACGGTATTTGCCGAAAGCTTAACCAGCTTTACGTTGCGCACCGTATCCTGCTCGTTATGCTCAACGAAGCCAACGGCGGTGTAATCGGTCATTTCGCTGATCAGCTTTGCGGCACTGCGCACAAGATATTCCGACTCGGGAAAGCCCTTCGAAAACTTCTGATGCACGTAATCAATTTCCTGCTCGGTCAGCTCGGTGGATTGCATCAGCTCCTGCGCATACAGGCGGTATGCCTTTGGAAGGGGCACTCTGCCCGCAGAGGTATGCGGATGATCGAGGTAGCCAAGCTCCTCAAGCTGCGCAAGCTCACTACGAATGGTTGCTGTGGAAAGATCCTTTAAGTGGCGCTCCTGAATCGTTTTGGAAGAGATGGGCTGCCCGTCGGCAATATAATCGTCTACGACAACCTGCAGGATCTTTTTCTTTCGTTCTGATAAAGCCATACACACCCTCCTCGTTCAATATACGCCCTTTTACTGCTTTTTATACAAAGAATTAGCAGTCTAACCGTTTTAGTGTTAGCACTCTTGAAGCAAGACTGCTAACTTGCTTATAATTTACCATATTCCAAGCAAATTGTCAACAGTTTTACAATGCTTTTTCAAAAAAGTTTTGTGAGAAAACGGTGAATAAAAAAAGCGCTGCGGATTTCCGCAACGCATAGGATGTTTTAACAATTATATTAGCCGCCGCCTGCACCTTAGCCGTATCACACGTTTAAGGTAGCGGCGTATGCCTCAATACGCCTGAGCCTGTGGCTCAGCCCCGATTTTGTGATATGCAGAAGCCCTGCAAGCTGATCGATGCTTAAAGAGGGATTTTCCTTACGGGCAACCGCTGTTTCGTAGAGGTTAGCAGGCAAAGCACTGAGCCCCACCCTGCTTTCGATTTTGGCAATTGCCTCCAGCTGACGGATGCTTGCATCGATGGTTTTATCGAGATTGGCAAGCTGACAGTTTTTCTGGCGGTTGGCGCTGTTGCTTTTGTTGCGCTCATCCACGCGCCTGACGTACGCCT
>JAFQWR010000007.1 GCA_017407365.1 Clostridia bacterium | reverse complement strand
GGGGAAGAGTTGCTTCGTCTGCTGATGAAGCGTGCATTGGAAAGCGGTGCCGTTTCCACAATCGTTGCGTACGAATCCGCTTGTATGCAAAAGGATCCTGCTCTTGATGCGCTTTACGGTTGCCTTTGCGCCATGCTGCAATCCATCGAAATCAAGCTGCTGGATTGCGTGCATTATTCTGACGGCGTACTGTTCAGCTACAACCGCGAGGCGGTTTATCATTGGATGAGTGAATAAAAAAAGCCCCGATAAGGGCTGAAGGGGCAGAAAAAAAGCGAGCAGTTTTGCTCGCCTTTTGGTTTCATAAAAAACTGTGTAGCCGTTTTTGACAACGCTCAACCAAGCGGTACATATGCAAACGCCTCCTTCAAAGCAACCCCATGGCACACCCAATTTCTGCTTAGTGCTGCTGTATTCCTACCCTGACACGGTTCACAGCTTGAAGTTGCATAGGACCTTAAAATCAACGACGTGTACATATGGCGGCCTTGACCAAACGGAGCCGAGAACGGCAAGTCAGCCTTGCTGTAGCGGATTGCAAGTACAGGGCACCGCTAGCTCCCCACCTAACACAGTTTTTATATTATAGCAGAAACAAACAGAAAAAGCAAATGTTTTTATACCCTGACGAAGATTTCTCATCTTCGATAATGAAAAAGGAGAAACAGTATGACCAATGCAATGCGCTTTATTCGCGCGTATAACAGCATAGACGCCACTTTGCGCAGTGTTTACGGCTTTCAGGCAAGCATGGGCTATGCAGAGGTGATTCGTCGTGCGGCAGATAAATCCTCCGTGGTTTCAGCGTACGAAAGCAAGCTGATTCATTACGGCAGACTGCGCAACGCCATCGTTCATCAGGGAAAGCATGAGGAAATCATTGCCGAGCCGCATGATGACGTTGTGGCAGAATTTGAGCATATCGAGGCAATTCTGTGCCGTCCGCCGCTGTTTACCGATTGCTGTCCGCAAAAGGGTGTCACGGTCATTGATTATACGGTACCGATGGCAGAGGCAATCGAAAGAATGGCTAAGGTAGAAAGCTCTACCATGCCTGTTGTAAAGGGCGGAAGACTGGTTGGTGTTTTAACCAACAAGCGAATTGTGGCAAGCATCGCCGCGGCAAGAGCAAAGGAGGAGGACGCCGAGCAGTTTTTGCAAAAAACACCCGTCAAAGATGTTATTCTGCCAAGCGATTACGGCGTATACTACGAGGTTGTCGGCAGGGATGTGCGCATTGATGAAATACTGACGCGTTTTACCAAAAACCGTAAGCTGCTTGCGTTGGTGCTCACCGCAAACGGCATGCAGGAGGAAAAGCCCCTCAGCATCGTTACCATCGGTGACCTCACGGTGCTTGAACGTATTTTGGATGACTACACTTAAACCTAAAAAAACGAGTCGCATTTTTTTGCGGCTCGTTTGCTTTTATTTATGAAGCTATTCCAATTCGTCCAATGTCATTTTATAGGCGGAAAGACAGTTTTCAACGAACCATCTTACCGCGCGGTGATCGATTTCCTCAATCTTTACGCGTATGCTGTTTTCTGCGCTTTTGAATTCACCGTTGCCAAACGAAAGCTCCTCCAGACATTTCACATAGGCAGAAACGGTATCTGCCGCCTTCACCAGGAGCCATTCCTCAGAATTTGTATCCGCATTCAGAAAGGCGGCGTAGCGAGAGGAAAGCGTTTCGGGAAGCATGGATAAAAGCTTTTGGTTTGCATGGCTCTCCAAATCCTTATAGGCGTCACGGATTTCTGCATTGAAATACTTGATGGGAGTGGGAAGATCTCCCGTTAAAACCTCGCTCGTTTCGTGATATACGGCATAAAAAAGAGTTTTATATTCATCCACAGAGCCGCCGAAGATCTCGTTTTCGATGATTGCAAGAGCGTGCGCAATTACTGCAGTATTCTGGCTGTGCTCGCTGATATTTTCCTTGCGTGTGGAATGCATCAGCCCCCAACGCTCAATATATTTCATTCTGTTCAGGTAGGCGAAAAAGCGTGTATTCATAGTTTTGCTTCCTTTTGATTTTGATCTTTTTTAGTTTACCATAATAAAACGATTGACGCAAGTGTTTTGATGTGATATAATAGCAGTAATTTCATAAAAGAATCCGCTGGGGGTGCTTTTCTGTAAACGAAAAGCTGAGATGATACCCTTTGAACCTGACAAGGTAATACTTGTAGGGGAAGTGTAATTTTCCAAGCTCGGAT
Organism: Clostridia bacterium; assembly: GCA_017407365.1. GTDB lineage: Bacteria > Bacillota > Clostridia > Christensenellales > HGM11417 > RGIG2219. The sequence goes on along the minus strand of JAFQWR010000007.1, from coordinate 5,099 downwards.
CATTGTATTGTGCTTGGATTTTTTCTTATTAAGCCCGCAGTGGAAAAGGAGTTTTCTATGCGGTTTTTTTATTGCCTGCTTGGTGTTTTTGACATCGAGCTACCCTCTGTGATTGCTCTTTTTGCCTTACTTGCGCTGATCGTGATTCTTTTTGTGATAGCATCCAAGCGCAAAACGGCAAATCTCGATTCCCGCGCCATTGTGTATGCGGCGATATCGGCATCACTTTCCTTCGTGCTTTCATACGTAAAGCTCGATTTTGCCTACGGCGGCTCCATTACCTTTGCCAGCTGTCTGCCGCTTTTGCTTTACGCCTATGCGTTTGGCCCTGTGCGCGGGCTTCTTGCAGGGCTTGTGTACGGGCTTTTGCAGTTTATTCAGGCACCCTATGCGTACCATGCCATACAGGTGATTCTGGATTATCCCTTGCCCTTTATGGGTATCTTCCTTGGCGGAATCTTCCGTAAAATGGATAGCGGAGAGGGCTTCAAGGGGCTGTATCTTGCACTCGCTTGCTACATTTTCTGGCGACTTGTGTGCCATACGGGCTCGGGTATTTACTTTTACAACCAGGGCTGGATTGCACAGCTTCCGTTCTTTGACAGCGTAGAGGCATCGCAGAATCTGGGTGCGTTTATTTACTCCGTTTGCTATAATGCCTTCTATCTGATTCCTGACGGTATTGTGGCGGCTGTGGCGCTTGCTGTGCTGCACAAGTCGAATTGGCTGAAAAGAATTCTGCTTGTAATGAGTGAAAAATAATTTCCGCTTTCTGTTCCACAGTATCAAAAAAATAATTTCCGCTTTCTGTTCCACAGTATCAAAAGAGAGGCTTTTGCTTCTCTTTTTTTTATTCTTAAAAAAGGGCGCGGTTTTTTTATGCGCATCCCCTGCATATAGTAAAGGGAGGTGTGCTATGATTGGCTTATGGCAGGATATTACGGACGATATGGGGCGTTACCGCATATTGCTTCTGGGAAGCAAAGCTGTGCGCATAGAGGGGGTAACCGATCTTGTGGATTTTGGCTCGGAGGAAATCTCTGTGCGTGTTGGTAAGGAAAGACTTCGCTTAAAGGGCTCAGGTCTTTGCATCAAGGAGATTGCAAAGGGCGAGCTTGAGGTGGAGGGCAAGATTTGCAGTGTGGAGTTAGAATGAAAAACGCGGTTTATGTATCGGTTAAGGGATTGAATTTGCATCTCTTTATGCGTAAAATTCTCAAAAATGGGGTGCCGCTTACCCGTGCAGTAAAAAAGGACGGTGAGATTACCGTTATGTTATCGTGTACGGTATCAAAGTTATTTGCTATTTTCGGGCAAAAGTGGTATAATAAGAAAAAAGGTGTACCTTCAAGCAGCTTTCACTACTGCGGTTTTACTGTTACGGTGTTGCGTACCTACGGCTTTGCCTCACTTTTTCAATCGGTTTGGCGACGCATAGGCGTTGTTGCAGGTGTGATTGCCGTAGCTGTCTTTATGCTCTGGTATGCAGGTGCCGTAAGGGAAATCTCCGTTTCGGGCGGCTCTCCGCTGTCTGAGGAAAGGGTGCTGAATGTCCTTTCTGAAATGGGTGTTTCGCAGGGGACAAGAAGGCAGGCGGTACATCTTCCCACTCTGCAAAACGGCTTGCTTGCTTCCTTTCCTGAGCTCACCTATGTAACGGTAAGATTAGACGGGGTACGGCTCAGTGTTTCGCTTTACGAAAGAAAGGACCAGGAGGTTCTGCCGGTTGCAGACGGAAACGTTTATGCAACGGCAAGCGGCAGGGTGACGGGTGTTGTGGTCTATTCGGGTACGGCACGCGTTTCGGTGGGCGATTACGTGCAGGCAGGCGATCTTCTGATTGAGGGCTGTTATGCCTTGCCCGACGGCACGGCAGAAAAAACAGAGGCAAGCGGTGAGGTTTACGGCGAATATGACCTGACCTTTTCGCGCGGTTTTTTTGGTGTGGATATCGAACGGTACCGTTCGGGCAGAAGTGTGCAAAGCACGTCGTACCGTTTGTTCGGTTTTTCGGTAAAGGGTAGTGAAAGCAGCATTCCCTTTGCGCTGTACGAGAGTGAAACCACCCATTCGTATCTGTTTGACGGCTGTATTCTTCCCATCCAAAGGGAGGTACGCACGTATTACGAGCTGCTGACAAGGGCGGTTTATCCCGACCCTTTGGAATATAAAAAAAGGCTGCTGAATGAGCTTTATCTCGAAGCAGAGCAAAGCTGTGCCGCATTGGGCAGAATTGTACGGGTTTCTGAGGATGTATCCACGGATGATTCTATGATCCGTCTTACGGTAACGGTGGAAGCAAGTCTGAATGAAAAATAGGAGTATCTTTTGGAACAGAGAAGGTTTACAATTGAAAATTTAAGCGATCTGATGACCTTATTCGGGGATCTGGATAAAAACCTGCTGTATCTTTGCGAAAAGCTGAATGTCAGCATTATGGCAAAGGAAGGGGGCTTAACCGTAACGGGTGAGGCAGAGGATGTCGCCGTTGCCTGCCGTGTGATAGAGGAGCTTTTGGTGCTTGCGCATCAGGCGGACAAGCTTACCGAGCGTGAGCTTTCGTACGTGATTGCCCTTGTGAAGGAGGGTAAGTCGGATATCCACGAGCATCTGAAGGATATCGTTGCCATCACCGCACGGGGTAAGCCCATCAAATGCAAAACGTTTGGTCAGCAGAAATACGTGCAGGCAATCAAGAAGAATGCAGTCGTCATTGGCGTGGGACCTGCGGGAACAGGTAAAACCTATCTTGCCGTTGCGCTTGCGGCGCAATACTACAAGAGCAAGGAGGTAGAAAAGATTATTCTTACCAGACCTGCCGTAGAGGCGGGCGAAAAGCTTGGCTTTTTGCCGGGAGATCTGCAAAACAAGGTAGACCCGTATCTCAGACCGCTGTACGATGCCTTGCAGGAGATGTTTGGCTTAGAGCAGTATCAACGCCTGATGGAACGGCAGGTAATCGAGGTTGCCCCTCTTGCATACATGCGCGGCAGAACGCTTTCCAATGCGTTTATTATTCTGGACGAGGCGCAAAATACCACGGCAGAGCAGATGAAAATGTTTCTGACCCGTATCGGTGAGGGCAGTAAAATGGTGGTTAACGGTGACGTTACCCAGATTGACCTTCCCGACGGTAAAACCTCAGGCTTAAAGCACGCCTTGCGGGTGCTTGAGGGCGTGGAGGATATCGCTGTTGTGCGTCTTTCTGCAAAGGACGTCGTGCGCAGAGAGCTGGTACAAAATATTATTGCCGCCTACGAGCGGTACGCAAAAAATTCCGGTAAGGATGATAAAAAATGACAGAATTACCACAAAAACCGAAATTCATTGATCTGCTGATGAGTTTTCTGATTATGGCGGTTTCTGCCGCACTTGTAATCGGAACGATGCTTCTCGTGCTTTTCTTCGAAAATAAAGAACGGTACAGAGCGGTGCTTTTGGGCGGCGGAAACGATCTTGCCGTTACCGTTGCATTTTCCGTTCTGATATTCGTTCTTTTATATGTGTTCTTAAACAACATCTTCCGTTCGGCATTGCTGCAACGCAAGCAGCTGATTATGCTGTGCTGTATCATTGTGATATCCACACTGCTCAATCTGCTGATTACGCTGTTTGCCGTGCCCTTTCTGCGCGTGTATGCGCTGGCGGCAATTCTTGGGGCAATGCTCTTTGACCGCAAGGCAGGTATTCTGACCGGTGCAATCACCGTGCTGCTGACGCTTACCTACGATTATATGAACAGCGGCTTTCAGTCGGGTGATATACAGATCCTTTTCACCTTGGTCTACGGGCTTATTTCCATCACGCTTGGCGCACTGTATGTGCGCAAAAGTGCAAAGCGCTATCAGGCGGTTGTTGTTGCGTTGCGTCTGGGCGTGCCCTGCATCATTGCCCTGTTTTTTGTGCAATATGCGTTTGGTATGGGGGCTACCGAGGCATTTGCTCAAGCGGTTACCACACTGATCGGATGCTTTTTATCGGTGCTTGTGTATCTTGCCATTCTGCCCCTGTTTGAGATTGCCTTCAATATAATCACCGTCTACCGTCTGGACGAGCTTACCGACCATAACAACGAGCTTCTTGTGCGCCTTCGTACAGAGGCGCCGGGCACCTATAATCACGTGCTTGTGGTAAGCAATCTTGCCGAGGCGTGTGCCATTGCCATCGGTGAGGATCCGCATCTTACACGTGCGGCGGCGTATTATCACGATATCGGTAAGCTGTACTCGCCCGAATACTATAAAGAAAATCAGTCTGAGGATCGTAACCCTCACGATGATATCACGCCCGAAGCAAGCGTAAATATCATAAAGGATCACGCCACCAGAGGCTACCTCCTGGCAAAGCAGCATCGTCTGCCGGAAGAAATTGCTACTGTCTGCCGCGAGCATCACGGCACGTTGCATATTCGCTATTTCTACTATCAGGCGCAAAAATACAGCGAGACAAGGCTGGACGTAAAGGGTTTCTGCTACGACGGTCCCAAGCCTCAATCGCGTATCGCTGCTATCATTATGATCTGCGATGCTGCCGAGGCGGCTGTCAGGGCATCCAAGGATCATTCCAGTCAGAATGTAGAGCGCATTGTGCGTACGCTCATAGAGGAGCGTATGCAGTTTGACCAGTTCACCGAATGCCCAATCACCTTAAAGGAAATTTACACAATCAAAGACACCGTTGTTTCCAACTATGCAGATCTGGAGCACGAGCGTGTGGAATATCCGAAAATCAATATCATCAAACCCACGGAGTAACCTATGATTTTAATAACTGAACGTGAAGAATGTGAAGAATACGGTGTAGACGAAGCTCTGTTGCAGGCGGCAGGTAAGGCGGTAGAAGAGCGCTTTTCTCTGCAAAAGGATCTTTTTGAAACGGAAATCACCTTTTTATCCGAGGAGGAGATCCGCGAGCTGAACGCACAGACAAGGGGAGTAGATGCCGTAACCGATGTGCTATCCTATCCGTATCTGGAATGCGCGGGCGAGGGCGCTCCCGTTTACGGACAAATGGATATCAACCCCGAAACAGAAAAGGTAACGCTTGGCAGTATCGCTTTTTGTATGGCTCGTGTAAAGGAGCAGGCGGCGGAATACGGC
>JAFQWR010000046.1 GCA_017407365.1 Clostridia bacterium | reverse complement strand
CCCCGTGCTATCCTCTAAAAGCGTGTACGTAAGCCCCTCGGTGGGCTGTTTATTATCAAAAACGTCCTCCTTATTGGATATATTCGTTCCTCCATTCTTTACCGTATAAGAAATTTCTACAGGGTCGGAATTGAGATAAGCTTCCCCGTCGCCTACAGCGTATACCGCAATCGTGTACGTCCCCGGCTCTGTAAGGGAAGCCAGCCCATATTGCAGCCTTGCGGTCCTCCTCTCCTCGTTTTCAATACACACGACGTATTCCGTTGCGTTTTCCACAGCATTCCAGAATAAAACCGTGCCCTCCATACGAACGTTTTTAGGGGAGGCAAGCCTTTCAGGACCCTTTTCGGAAGAAGTAGCAGCTATGATGATGCCTACAAGAACAGCAACCAAAAGAACAGCGGCAAGAATTATCAGGGCTGCTTTTTTATTTTTCATATGTTACCTCCTTTTGTTTTACTTATTTTACTCATTTTACAATACAATCGTTGAATAAAGCCATACTGCATTGCTCTTTCCTCCTTTGTTTTTTTGATACAAGAGCACGGTATATAAAAAAAAGGCGCAACGCACCCCTGCCCTACCAACGTAAGGCGATGCGCTACGGCCTCCTTCTGCTTGACTATGATGCTTTTTGAAGATTACTGATAACAGAAAGCGGCTAATGCCTCGACGCATTCGTGCTTTTCTGCTTATATTGTAACATATCTTTTGCAGTTTGTCAATACCTGCGGCAAAAAAATTTCGTAATGCAAAAAAAGGACAGGGCGTAGCGCCTTGTCCTTTATGCATTTTCTTTTTCCGTTATTCCGTTGCCTTGAAGTTGTAGATGGGCTTGATGCGACAGACAATATCGGCGGTGGGCGCAATGCCCTCTGTGATTTCCTCTAAGCTTTTGTACGCCATGGGCGATTCGTCCAGCGTGGAGGGAAGCACACAGGTGGAGTAGATGCCTGACATCTGCGCCTTGTATTCCTCTAAGGAAAGCCTCTGCATTGCCGCCGCACGCGACATCAGCCGCCCTGCGCCGTGGGGTGCGGAAAAATTCCAATCCTCATTGCCCTTGCCCGTGCAAATCAAAGAGCCATCCCGCATATTGATGGGAATGAGCAGTCTTTCGCCTGCCTGCGCCGAAACTGCGCCCTTGCGAAGAATTCTGTTTTTTACGTCGATATAGTTATGCACCGTGGTAAAGGAATCCGTTGCGGTCAGTCCGCAGGCTTCCAGCAAAATCGAGGCAATCAGCATACGGTTTTGCTCTGCATACTGCTGACAGATGGCAATATCGTGCAGATAATCCTGCATCTCCTCTCCGTAGAGATAGCACAATTCCCTGGGAAGCGTGGGCTTTTTTTGCGCCCACGCGCGGTCTAACCGCTTAAGCTCCGCCTGAATCTGCTTTTCCTTGCCCTCCTTCTTGTAGCACTCTATCATATCTGCACGTGCCGCAAAAAACTCTTTTTTGCCAAGATTTAAGTCGATGGCTACCTGCTGATAGTAGGACGCCACCTGCACGCCTAAGTTTCGGCTGCCTGAATGCACCACAAGGTATTTGTTGCCCTCGCCGTCCTCATCCACCTCGATGAAGTGATTGCCGCCGCCCAGCGTACCCAAGCCACAGCCAAGACGGTGGACGTCCTTTAAGTGGGGATAGCAACGGAGTGCGAGAAGGTCGAAGGGCTGACGGACGGAATCCCACACGCTTCTGCCGGAGGGTATGGCGTGCGCCGCCGCGTCCAGACGGGGAAGATTGACATCCTGCTTGCCCAGACAAACGGTATACATGCCACAGCCGATATCCACGCCGACCATAAAGGGGACGACCTTATCGGTGACGGTGAGGGTGGTGCCGATGGTACAGCCCGTGCCCTCGTGCACGTCGGGCATGATGCGGATTTTTGCCGAGGAAAAGGCAGACTGATTGCAGATTGCAAGAATCTGCTCCCTGGCAAGCTCGCCCATGGTAAAAGCGAAGCATTTTGCGGTGTTATACCTTCCGATAAGCTCAATCATGAATTCCTTCCTCCTTTTTTCGCCGCAGCGGAAGAGAAAGGAAAAGCAGGTGCTTTATTCCTTTCGGTCGCCGCGCAGAATTGCGGTCAGCTGCGAAAGCAGATCGCCCGAGCCGCTCAGGGAGATGTTGCCTACATTTTCGCAGATACGCTCGATGTATTCCAGCTCCTTCAGGCGGTAAAGCGTTGCATTCTCCTCCATCAGCCGTGCAGTATTCAGCAGCGAACGGGTGGACGCTACCTCCTCTCTGCGGGTGATGACGTTGGCCTGCGCACGCTTTTCGGCAACGAGCACGGTGTTCATGATGTCACGGATTTCGCCGGGAAGGATGATATCCTTCACGTCTGCCTGCGTAACCTCCACGTACAGCGATGCTTCCTTTGCCTTCAATGCGGCAAACAGGTGCTTGGAGAGCTGATCCTTGCATTCGAGGATTTCGTCTAAGCGATGCTTACCCACGAAGTCGCGCAGAGCAAGCTGCGCAGCCACATGGAGCTGCTCGGCAAAGTCGTCCACCTCGGTGTAGATTTTTACGCAGTCGGTTACGCGGTAGTTGCAAACCACGTTGATACGGAGCGAAACCTTATCCTGCGTTAAAATCTCCTGACCGGTGATATCCATCTGCGTCAGACGCATATCCACGTATTCCACCGCAACAGTCGTGGAGGTGCGCCAGAAGTAGTAGGTGCCTGCATCCAGAACGCGCTCTAAGCGGCGGTTGAAATACAGACGTGCCTTCTGATGCTCCGCTACCTCTACCTTTACGTAGTAATGCGCGGGAATCTTAGAGAAGATGTAGGTAGGCACAGAGATGTCTACATAAGGCGTGGAAATATCCACAACCGTGCAGGTATGCTCACTGTCTTCGTTGAAGAAGGCGTGTTTGCCTTTACCCAGCACATTCTCGAATTTACCGTTTACGTAATGCAAGCCCAGTTGCTCGTCGCCAACATCGAACACCGTTACCTGCTTTGCAAAATCCTCGTTCTTCAAAAGGGTTTCGAGAGAGCAATTGCTTGAAACAATGGGGAACTCCTTCACCAGCTCTTCGAT
>JAFQWR010000045.1 GCA_017407365.1 Clostridia bacterium | reverse complement strand
CGGTGTTACGGGCAGCGGTAAAACGTATACCATGGCAAACGTCATACAAAGGGTGGGCAGACCCGCCCTTGTGATTGCACATAACAAAACGCTTGCGGCACAGCTGTGTAATGAATTCCGTGAGTTTTTTCCGCATAACCGTGTGGAGTTTTTCGTTTCCTATTACGATTATTATCAGCCGGAATCTTACTTGCCGCAAACGGATACTTATATCGAAAAGGATATGTCGGTAAACGACGAGATCGATAAGCTCCGTCACAGCGCCACCTGCTCGCTTGCAGAGCGAAGCGATGTGATCGTGGTGGCTTCTGTTTCCTGTATCTACGGCCTTGGCGCTCCCGAGGAGTATTACCGCCTTTCGGTTTCGCTCCGTCAGGGCGATATTTTAGATCGGAACGAGCTGATGCGCAAGCTGGTTGCCATACAGTATCAGCGAAACGATGTGGATTTTACACGTTCTACCTTCCGTGTAAGGGGCGATACCGTGGAGATTTTTCCTGCGGCAAGCTCAGAAACGGTGATCCGTGTGGAATTCTTTGGTGATGAAATAGACCGTATCAGCGAGGTAGAAGCGGTAACGGGCAGAGTGATTGCAACGCTCAGTCACGCCGCAATTTTCCCCGCAAGCCACTATGCTGTGGGAACGGACGTTTTGGAAAGAGCCTTGAAGGAAATCGGGCAGGATATGGAAGCCTGTGTAAAGGAATTTGAGGAGCAGGGAAAGCTGATTGAGGCGCAGAGGCTGCGTCAACGCACCACCTACGATATGGAGATGATGCGGGAGATCGGTTATTGCTCGGGCATCGAAAACTACTCCCGTTATTTTGACGGCAGAAAGCCCGGTCAGCCTCCCTTTACTTTGCTTGATTATTTCCCCGATGATTTTCTTTTGTTTGTGGACGAAAGCCATATGACTCTGCCGCAGGTGCGTGCAATGTTCAACGGTGACCGCTCGCGCAAAAACAATCTGGTGCAATACGGCTTCCGTCTGCCCTCCGCCTACGACAACCGCCCGCTTACCTTTGAGGAGTTTGACGCGCGTATTCCGCAGATGATTTGCGTATCGGCAACGCCTGCCCCCTACGAAATGGAACAGGCGGGCTTTGTTGCAGAGCAGATTATCCGCCCCACGGGCCATGTAGACCCCGAGGTTGTTGTGCGGCCCATCAAGGGTCAGCTGGATGACCTGATGAACGAAATTGCCCGTGTGGTGCAAAACAAGGGCAGAATTCTTGTCACCACGCTGACGAAAAAAATGGCGGAAAGGCTTGCAGAATATTTTAAGGAAAACGGCATCAAGGCACGCTATATGCACTCGGATATCGACACCTTAGAGCGCATCGATATTGTAAACTCCCTTCGTCTTGGAGAATACGACGTGCTTCTTGGCATCAACCTGCTAAGAGAGGGGTTGGATATCCCCGAGGTTCAGCTGGTTGCCATATTAGACGCCGATAAAGAGGGCTTTCTGCGCTCAGAAACCTCTCTGGTGCAGACCATAGGCAGAGCGGCACGAAACGCAGAGGCAAGGGTAATTCTGTATGCCGACGTAATCACGGGAAGCATGGACCGCGCCATGAAGGAAACGGAGCGCCGCAGAAAAAAGCAGATGGCGTATAACGAAGCAAACGGAATCGTGCCCAAAACCATCATCAAAGAGGTAAAAAATACTCTGGAAATCACCAAAAAGCAGGAGCGTCCCTCTGTGAAGAAGGAGGATATTCCTGCGGAAATCGAAAAGCTGAAGGCGCTGATGCAGCTTGCGGCAAAGGATCTCGATTTCGAAAAGGCAATAAAAATGAGAGAGGCAATTGCGGAGCTGAAGCGAAAGCTCTACGCAAAATAGAGGAAGGAGCAATATGCGTGACGATATACACGTAAAGGGAGCAAGAGAGAATAACCTGAAGAATATCGACGTTGTCATTCCGCGCAACAAGCTTGTTGTACTGACGGGTATCAGCGGCTCGGGTAAATCCACGCTCGCCTTTGAAACGATTTTTGCTGAGGGACAGCGCAGGTATGTAGAGAGCCTTTCCAGCTACGCCCGTATGTTTCTTGGGCAGATGGATAAGCCCGACGTCGATTATATCGAGGGGCTTTCTCCTGCAATATCCATCGATCAGAAAACAACCTCAAACAATCCCCGCTCCACCGTGGGAACGGTAACCGAAATCTACGATTATCTCAGGCTGTTATACGCCCGTATCGGTAAGGTGCATTGCCCGAGCTGCGGTGCGCCTATCGAAAAGCAATCGGTGGACCGCATGGTAGACCGTGTGCTTGCGCTCCCCGAGGGAACGCGTGTGATGGTGGAATCTCCCGTGGTCCGCGGCAAAAAGGGTGAGCACGAAAAGCTGCTTGAAAGCTTGCGGAAAAGTGGGTATGTGCGTGTGAGCATCGACGGAGTGACCTATCTTTTAGAGGAGCCCATCAAGCTCGAAAAAAATATCCGCCATTCCATCAGTGTGGTAATCGACCGTCTGATTGTGCGCCCCGATATCGGCAAGCGCCTTGCAGACAGCATTGAAGCGGCGCTGAAGCTTTCGGAGGGGCTTGTTGTTTTCCATACCGAAGAGGAAGACATCCTGATGAGCGATAAATACGCCTGTGCGCATTGCGGCGCGGCGATTGAGGAGGTGGAGCCCAGACTTTTCAGCTTCAATTCACCCTTTGGCGCCTGCCCTACCTGTACGGGTCTTGGCTTCCGTACGGTGATTGATTTTGACCTGCTCTGCCCGGATAAAAACCGCTCCCTTGCAGACGGTGCGCTGACCGTTTCCGGATGGAATATGGATAGCGCAAAGGTCACGGAGATGTATTTCCGTGCGCTGGGAAAGAGATACGGCTTTTCGCTCGATACCAAGGTAAAGGATCTTCCCGAGGATATTCTGCAGATATTGCTGTACGGAAACGGAGGCGAAAAGCTGCAGCTCGATTACAACGCCTACGGCTTTACGGGTACGTTTGAGCGCTCGTACGAGGGTATTATCCCCAATCTGGAGCGCCGCTACCGCGAAACCACCAGCGATTACGTAAAGGCAGAAATCGAAAAATATATGAAGACAATGCCCTGCCCCGACTGTCACGGCAAAAGACTGAAAAAAGAGGCTCTTGCGGTGACCGTTGGCGGAAAAAGCATTGTGGATTTTTGTGAGCTGAGCGTAGAGGATGCTCTGGTGTTTGTGGAGGGGTTGAGCCTGACAGAAACGGAGCTTCTGATTGCCGACCGCATACTCAAGGAAATCAAGGCAAGACTGCGCTTTTTAACCAACGTGGGGCTTGGCTATCTTTCGCTGTTCCGCACGGCAAATACACTGTCTGGCGGCGAGGCGCAGCGCATCCGTCTTGCCACACAGATCGGCAGTGGGCTGATGGGTGTGCTGTATATACTGGATGAGCCGAGCATCGGTCTGCATCAGAGGGATAACGATAAGCTTCTTGCTACCTTAAAGCGCCTGCGCGATCTTGGCAATACGCTGATTGTGGTAGAGCACGACGAGGATACCATCCGTGCGGCAGATCACATCATTGACATCGGGCCGCTTGCAGGTATTCACGGAGGTGAGCTTGTGGCAGAGGGTACGGTAGAGGATATCATGGCTTGCCCGCGCTCCGTTACGGGCGATTACCTTGCAGGTCGCAAAAGCATTCCCGTGCCCACCGTAAGAAGGGCGGTGCCCAAGCAGTTTTTGACGGTGAAGGGCGCAAGGCAGAACAACCTGAAAAACATTGACGTGCATTTTCCCGTTGGCTTGTTCACCGTGGTAACGGGTGTTTCCGGAAGCGGTAAATCCAGTCTGGTCAACGAAATTCTGTATCCCCTGCTTGCCAACGGCTTAAACCGTGCGCATCAGCCCTTGGGAGATAGCGACGGTATAGAGGGCTTGCAATATTTTGACAAGGTAATTGATATCGATCAGAGTCCCATCGGCAGAACGCCGAGATCTAACCCTGCTACCTATACGGGGGTATTTTCTACCATCCGTGAGCTTTTTGCCGCAACGCAGGACGCCAAGGAGCGCGGCTATAAATCCGGCCGATTCAGCTTCAATGTAAAGGGCGGCAGATGTGAGCATTGCTCGGGTGACGGTATTATCCGTGTGGAAATGCACTTCCTGCCCGATATTTTCGTGCCCTGCGAGGTGTGCAAGGGTAAGCGCTACAACCGTGAAACGTTGCAGGTGCATTATAAGGGCAAAAGCATTGCCGACGTGCTGGATATGACGGTGGATGAGGCGGTGGAATTTTTTGCGCCCATTCCCTCCGTGTATAACAAGGTCAAAACCTTGCAGGATGTCGGTCTTGGCTATATCCGTCTGGGGCAGTCTTCCACCACTCTTTCGGGTGGCGAGGCGCAAAGGGTAAAGCTTGCCACAGAGCTGTCTAAAAGAAGCACGGGCAGAACGGTTTATATTCTGGATGAGCCCACCACAGGCTTGCATATGGCAGACGTAAGCAGGCTGATTGAAATTTTGCAAAAGCTGTGCGAGGGTGGCAATACCGTCATTGTCATTGAGCATAATCTGGACGTAATTAAGGTTGCAGATTATGTGGTAGACCTTGGCAAAGAGGGCGGCAATGGCGGCGGCGAGCTCGTGGCAGAGGGCACGCCCGAGCAGATTGCGGCGTGTGAGCAAAGCTATACGGGTCAATACCTGAGAAGAATTCTGAATTACAAATAAAAAAAGGAGCGTACCGTAGGGCGG
>JAFQWR010000044.1 GCA_017407365.1 Clostridia bacterium | reverse complement strand
TGAAAGTGTACAATCAGAACTTAAACAATCATTTGTGGCAACTATAGAAAAAGATAAAAAGTAGGTGTTTTTATGTGTGATTTTTCCTTTTTTATATTATGGTTAATTCTTTTTATAGATTTATTTATTATGTTGTTTAATATTTTCTTAACGCTGTTGTCGTTAAAGGAAATATACTCTCCTACCGTGCAGGATTCGATGTCATCGTAATCTACCTTTACCTCTACGCATTCCTCTCCGCCTGCCGTGTAGCTGCTTGCCCTGCTGTTGCTTTTGCGGAGCACCTTTGCCGTGCTATCCAAAAACAAATACTCGTTGCCGTACGCAATTACGTAAGCCTCGTATCGCTCTCTCGCATATACAATCAGCTTAGAAGGGAAAACACGCTCAACCGAAACCACCTCAATATACGAAAGCATTTTTTCCGCCTTCAGCTTCAATTCCTCTTCATCAAACACGATAATGCTTTTACCCTTACATACCGAAAGGATTTCTTCCTCGCACTCAGCTGCTGCCTGCACAAGATTTTCAGAGCGGAAGCGCACCTCTACACTGCTTACCGTAAAAATAACACTGCCGATTACTACGATGGCAACGGCGACAAGTAAAGCACCGAATATAACGATAATTTTTTTATTCACAGCCCATTCCTCCTGAAAGCTTGTCCGACATCGGGCAAATACTTGCCCTGCATTATTCTTTTACAGTTTTCCGACTAATATCGGCGCCCAGCGATTGAAAGACCTCCTCCAGCCTTTCGTAGCCACGGTCGATATGGCGAACCCCATGCAAAGCTGTTACACCGCGTGCGTTAAGCCCTGCAAGAACAAGCGCGGCGCCTCCTCGCAGATCGTGCGCCTCTACCATGGCACCATGCAATTCCTTTACACCTCTGACGATGGCAATGCGATCCTTAATGCGGATATTCGCCCCCATCTTTATAAGCTCTGCCACATGCTTATATCTCGTTTCAAAGATATTCTCTACGATGATGCCCGTGCCCTCCGAAACGGAAGCGAGCGTTAAAAACTGCGATTGCAGATCGGTGGGAAAGCCGGGATACGGCGCTGTTTCGGTGATATGTACAGATTGCGGTCTTGCATTTTGTTCTATATATATTTTATCATTTTTCCATTCAATTTTGCAAGCACTTTCACGCAGTTTTATCAAAAGCGCGTAAATATGTTCGGGAATACACCCCTCTACACACATTTTTCCGCCACAAACAGCACAAGCAAGGAGATATGTACCCACAGCAATGCGATCGGGCAAAGGTGAATATGAGATTCCATGCAGGTGCTTTACTCCCTCAATTCGTACGGTATCCGTACCCGCTCCGCTTACACGGCCTCCGAGCGCATTGATAAAATTCTGTAAATCCACAATCTCAGGCTCTTTGGCGGCGTTGCGGACAACGGTTTCTCCTCTTAGCTTGCAAGCCGCAAGCATAATATTTTCGGTAGCACCCACGCTCGGAAAATCAAGCATCACATCACCGCAATGCATATTGGAGCCATCACAGTGCAGAGCATCACCCTCCTCCCGTATGATTACGCCAAGAGCCTTCAGCCCCTTGATATGTAAATCAATCGGTCTTAACCCGATATCACAGCCACCCGGATAGGACACCTTTGCACAGCCAAAGCGAGAGAGTATCGAGCCAAGCAAAAACACCGAGGAGCGCAATTCCTTGCTCAGTTCACGGGGAACACGGCAGGTATCGGCGCAAGCGGAATCCACCGTCAGGGTATCGCCCTGCCAGCTCACCTTACAGCCAAGCCCCTGCAAAATGCGCGTCATATTTCTGACATCGGCAATATCGGGCACGTGTCTTAAGCCTACCGGCTCCTCTGTTAATACGGATGCAGCCAGAAGCGGTAGCGTTGCATTTTTTGAAGCCTGTGCCGTTACCGTACCATACAGTCTTTTGCCTCCACGTATTAAGTATGAATCCATACAAATTTCCTCCCCATGCAAGTAGAAGTGAATGCTTATTCACCCTATTATATGGGATTTTTGGTTTTGAAGTGCTAATTCCGATCTGACGATACACGTTGCAAAATTCCGATTCCCCCAAGAAACACAACAAGAGAGCTTCCTCCGTAGCTTACAAACGGCAAGGGAATACCCGTAGGCGGAATACTGCCTGTAACGACAGCAATATTGATCAGCGTCTGAATTGCAATTACTGCCGTAATACCGCCTGCAAGATAGCAGCCAAACCTGTTTTTTGCCGTACGCGCAATACGGAAGCCTCTGCATATCAGCAGTATATACAAAGCAATCACAGCAACTGCACCCACAAAACCAAGCTCCTCACCGATAACGGAAAAAATAAAATCCGACTCACTGAACGGCAAAAACTCATATTTTTGTCTGCTGTTGCCAATACCGACACCAAACCAACCGCCCGAGCCAAGCGCATACAGCGACTGAATAAGCTGATACCCCTCTGCCTTTGGGCTTGCAAACGGATCGATAAACGCCATCAGCCGCTTGAATCTGTACGGTTCAACCGCAATCAGAACGGCACAGCCTACGAGCATGGGTAGCGCAAGCAATAATAAATGCTTGACTTGCATACCGCCCAGAAACAGCATAACAATCATTACCGCCGCAATGCATACCGTAACGGACATATTCGGCTCTGCCAATACCAGTGCGCAGGTAGCAAGCCCCATAATCAGCACGGGCAGAAGCACACGGAATTGAAACACGCGGCTTTCACGCTTATGCAGATAGACAGAAGCGGCAATCACGAAGGCAAACTTTGCGATTTCTGACGGCTGAAACTGCACACCAAGCCTGATCCAGCGCTTTGCACCAAGCGTTTCAACGCCAATACCCGGGACAAAAACAAGCAGCAGCAATATAACGGAAATACCCCATATCAGATAGCCTGTTCTGATAAACGCCTGAACGTTAAGCTTTGCCGTAAGGAGGTATACAATAGCGCCGAACAGTAAGCCAAACGCCTGCTTCCTGACAAAATAAAAGGCATCCCCGACCTCCTTCCCTGCCGTATATTTGCTTGCAGACCATATCATTACCAGCCCGAATACAGAAAGGATAAAAGCAAGAATCGCAGGAAGATAATCGGTATTTTTAGCAAAGAACGGTTGTAGTATCTTCCATTTCAAAGAATTCTTTTTTTCCATTCCTCTACCGCTCTTATAAAATAATCTCCTCTTTCCTCAAAGCTTCTGAAGCTGTCGTAGCTGGAGCAGGCAGGAGAAAAAAGCAGGGTATCTCCCCTTTCAATCCTTGCAAAGGCAGTGTCGATTGCCTCCTCTAACGTATCACAGCAGGTAAAAGGAAGTCCTGCCCGCCTTGCATCGACGGCAATCCGATGCGCCGCCGCTCCAAAGACAACGGTATGCTTTATTTTCCGTTTATAATCTCCATTGGCAAACAGAGCAAAAAAATCCTCGCCCTTATCGTATCCGCCAAGCATCAGAACAACATTCGAGCGGAAGCAGCTGAGCGCAACCTGCGTTGCGGCAATATTCGTTGCCTTACTGTCGTTGTATACCCCCGCTCCGTTGATATCTGCGACGTGTTGCAGGCGATGCTTTAATCCACAGAAGCCCTTAATGGCACTGCAAATCTGCTCTGCGGATATCCCTTCAAGATAGGCAATTGTTGTTGCGCACAGCACGTTTTGCAGATTGTGCTTGCCAATCAAAGAGGTATGCAGTTCAAACAAGGGCTTCTGATCAAACCATACCTCCGTTCCCTTCACGTATGCGCCGTTGACCTTACGTTTGCTGCTGAAAAACACCGTGTTTGCTCTTGTTGCATAACGGCAGGTGGATAAAAAATCGTCGTCATCGTTTACTACGGCATAATCCTCTGCCCTCATTGCTGAAAAGATTTTCAGCTTCTGCAATATGTACTCCGTCATCGTGCGGTGCCTGTGCAGATGATCGGGTGCAACATTCAGTATTGCGCCAATGTGCGGACGGAATTCAGAGCAGAATTCAAGCTGATAGCTGGATGCTTCTACAACGGCATATTCCGAAGGATTGGTAGCAACAGAAGAAAAGGCATTGCCGTAATTGCCGCATAAAACAACGTCTTTGCTTTGCGAAAGCATTTCGTAAAGAAGCGCACAGGTGGTGCTTTTTCCGTTTGTTCCGGTTACAGCAAGAATTTTCCCCTTATAAAAATGCGAGGAAAGCTCCAATTCCGATATTACCGGAACGCCTTGCGCACGGTAGTATTGCACAAAAGGATGTCTTGCCGATATAGAAGGACTGAGAACAACGGTGTCGATGGAAATCTGCTTTAAGCCCTGCAGATCAAACAGCTGACTGCATCCTAAGGCGCATAAATCACCGATACGCTTTACTGTATGGGAATCTTTTGCGTCATCATAAAGATAAACTCTTTTATTATGCTCTAAAAGCAGTAGCGCCGCATGGTAACCGCTTTCTCCCGTACCAATAATCAAAACATTTTGCATAAAAGCTCCCTTATAAAAAAGTAAAAGTTATTGTAAGCAAACCTACAATAAGTGTAACTGCCAGATAAATCAGAGTAATTCTGTTTTCATGAATGCCCCGTTGCTGTAAATCGTGATGCAAGGGTGCCATCAAAAAAATGCGTTTTTTATTGCGCAGCTTATAGCTTGCAACCTGTAAAATCACAGACAGACAGCTGACTGCAAACATAATGCCAAAGAGGGGCAAAAAGAGCGTATAACGGGAAAAAATCGCCGTTGAAGCAATCAACCCCCCAAGAGCAAGTGAGCCGGTATCTCCCATAAAAATCTTTGCAGGAAAGGTGTTGAACAGCAGAAACGCAAAGCACGCTCCTATTGCAGAAAACAGCAACAATGCGGTATTTCCACCCTCAAACAGCGTGAATGTATCACCCTTGTAGTAGGCATTACGCAAATCTAACAGCGTCAGCACTGAAAACAAGGCAAGATAGGCAATACTCACCTTCGTTGCAAGTCCATCCAAACCGTCGGTAAAGTTTACCCCGTTTGTTGTAGCCAGAAACACAAGTACGGCAAACAATATTCCGAAGGCACCGTTGATATAAACGCTCTTTCCCCAAAAGGGTATTACGTATGAAAGAGAAAGACTTTGCGCATAAAATGCGGCAATCAATGCAATGGCAAGCTGAAAGAGAATCTTCTGATACGCCCTGAGTCCCTGATTTTTTCCGCTTGCAATCTTGATATAATCGTCTAAAAAGCCGACCGCTCCGTATCCGAGCATAATGGAAAGAGCAATCAACGCACTGCCCTCAGGCTTGGCAAATACGAAATATGCAAGGGTGATTGCTATTAAAAACATCAGTCCACCCATTGTGGGCGTGCCCGACTTTGCGCCGTGCTCCTTTACGTAGTGTAAAAGTGGCTGCTTTGCCTTTAATTTTTTTAACAGCGGCAACAGTACAAATCCTACTGCCATTGACACAGCAAAGGAAAAAATCATAACAAGCAACAGCTTTTTCATGGCTAAACCATCCTTTTCATTTGATACAAATGTAGAGTAGCAGCTGTGCATTATCAGCCGCTATTTATCTTTTTCTTAAAAGACAGCGAATTACATCCTCATCCTTATAAGTAAAGCGGATACCGCCTATCTCCTGATAGGCCTCTGCACCCTTACCCAAGACAGCAACGGTATCGCCATCCCCTGCAAGCGATAGAGCATAGCGTATTGCCGCTCTTCTGTTTTCGATTGCAATATAGCTTGCACTCACAGCCTTAACACCCTGCTCTATCTCATTTATGATATCGGCTGGTCTTTCAAAACGGGGGTTATCTGAGGTAATCACACAAAAATCCGCATACTCTGCGGCAATCTCCCCCATTATTGCGCGTTTTGTTTTATCTCTGTTTCCTCCGCAACCGAATACGGCAATCAGTCGCCCCTTTGTAATGGGACGCAGAGCAGTAAGAATACTGCGCATTCCGTCGGGCGTGTGCGCATAATCAATTACTATCTTTGCACCGGATGCATCAGGTATCACCTGAAACCGCCCCTCGGGTGCTTGCAGGGTGGGAATTGCGGAAACAATTTCCTGCTCACTTACTCCAAGAGCGGTTGCCGCTCCGATAGCCGCAAGAAGATTATACACGTTGAAGCCACCAAATAAGGGGCTTTCCACCGCATATTCCCTTCCCTTTATTTTCAGAAGAAAGGAAACACCGTTTGCATTCTGACATTCCCTGTAAGCCATAATATCCGCCTCTTCTTTTCGGGAATACGAGAGCTTATTGCAATCGGCTTTTGCTAATATTTCCTTTCCGTAGCAATCGTCAGAATTGATTACGGCACATCTGCAATTTTCACTGCGGAAATACCCCTGCTTTACCCCGGCGTACTCTTTTATATCTCCAAAAAAATCCAGATGATCCTGCGTGATATTGGTAAAAATCCCAACCTCCGCACGGATGCCGCAAAGCTTTTGCCAATAAATCGCGTGCGCAGATGCCTCCATCACAACCGCTTTTACACCTGTATCCTTCATTCTTTTGAGCAGGCTGAAAAGCTCGGGAGGGTCCGGCGTGGTGAGTGAGGTAGGAAGGCATAAATCCTCGGCAAATGCGCCAAGCGTACCCACAGTGCCGCAGGGCACTCCAACGTTTTTCAATATACCTGCAAGCAAATGACAGGTGGAGGTTTTTCCGTTTGTGCCTGTCACGGTTACAATAGAAAGCTCTCTCTCAGGATTTCCGTAAAATGCCGCGGATGCCTTTGCCAAGGCACATCTTCCGTTTTTTACAACCACGTAAGGAAGGGAGCAATCGAACGGCGCCTCACACACGATAGCGCTTGCACCGCGTTGAATTGCTTCAGCAATATATTCTCTTCCGTCGCAGTCCTTACCGCTCAAAGCAAAAAACAAATCACCATGGCTTAAGCTTTTGCTGTTGCAGGAAATGCCTGTAATCAGGCAATCCTCTCCGTAAACCGTACCCTCTGCCGCACGTGCCAACGCAGATAATCGCATATCAAATTCTCCCATAATTGCTGATAAAAGTATATGAAAAAGCGACGCTGTTTATGCGTCGCCTTTCATCCTCTTCAATGCTATAATCTGTTCAAAAATTTCTCTGCAATAGGGCGCCGCAACGGTCGAGCCGTAATGCGCACCCTCGGGCTCATCAATAATAATCAATGCCGCATACTGAGGTGCATTTGCAGGAAAAAAGCCAACAAATGAGGAGATATATTTTCCTTGGGCAATGATACCGTTTTCGTATTTTTGCGCTGTGCCCGTTTTACCTCCTACACGGTACCCCTCGATGTAGGCGTGCTTACCGCTGCCGTCCCGCACTACTCCCTCAAGCATTGCACGTATTGTCTGAGAGGTCTTTTCGCTGATTGCCCTGTTTTTTAAGGTTGGATAAAAGCGCGAAACGGTGTCACCCTCTGCAGAGGATATTTCACTGACCAGATAGGGCTGATAGTAATTCCCTCCGTTTACCGCCGCACAGGTTGCCGCTATCAGCTGTAAGGGTGTTACCGCAACCGTCTGCCCAAAGCCAATACGTGCAAGATCACCGTTTTTTACCATGGGCTCGGCAAGCAGAATGCCGCCCTGCTCGCCTATAAAATCAATACCCGTTTGCTTTCCGAACCCGAATTTTGATAGATACTGATAAAACGTGCTTTTACCTAAGGATAACGCAATATCCACGAAGCAAGGGTTGCAGCTGTTGTTCAAGGCGTCAGAGAGCGTCTGATGAGAATGGTTCCCGTTTAAGTGCATGCTCCAGCATTTCACCGTGCTTCCCTCTACCGTACGCGTACGGGAATCCGGAAAGATATGCGTTGGAGCAAGCGCATTACGGTTGCCGTTTTGATACTCCTCGATATTTGCGCAGGCAGTCAAGATCTTGAAGGTTGAGCCGGGCTCGTAGATATCTACCACAAGTGCATTACGGGAGTATTGATTCAAAAGGGAAATATCGTCACGCGGTAAATCGTTCAGGTCGAGTGAGGGCTTATTGACCATGGCAAGAATCGCGCCTGTATTGGGGTCCATCACAATGCATCTTGCACCTATGGGCGAATGCGTGCGCATTGCCTGCTCCATGGCGCGCTCTGCAATCATCTGTATTTTTGCATCGATTGTAAGCGTGAGTGTCATACCCGATATGGCAGGCAAATACATCTGTTCTGCACCCGATATTGCCACTCCCTGTAAATCTGTCTGCGTTAAAACCTTGCCCTCTGTACCGCGCAAAAAGAGGTCGTAATACGACTCTAACCCCGACTGTCCTCGGTTATCTACATTTACAAAGCCAAGCACCTGCGAAAGCAAATCTGCGTACGGATACACCCTGAGATTGTCACGGGATAAATACACCCCATTACAGTTTGCGGCAATTATTCTATCGGCAACCTCCTTTTCTACACGCCTTTTTACGGTTACCTCAGAAACACTTTTATTGGAAAGTCTTTCGGTAAGAGAATCCACGGAAAGCTCTAAGGTATCACTCAAAAGCTGTGTAACAGCAGTCAGGTCTGTAACTGCCTTAGGACGGACATAAACGGAATAAACCGAGCGGTTTCCTGCCAAAATCTCTCCGTTTGCGTCGGTTATCAGCCCGCGCTCAGGTATAACGGGCAAATCTCTTGCCCATTGCTCTGCGGCACGAAGCGTCAGACCTTTGCCGGTAATTACTTGCACCCAAAACAGCCTGACGCACAGAGATAACGCGGCAAAGACAATCACCAGCAGACTTGCTGTAATTCGCTTCTGCAAGGAATAGACGGTGTATTTGATCATAATCTCCCAAAAGAAAAAGGATAAACCAAAACCGGTTTATCCTTTGTTTAGATTTTATTCTGATGTTAAATAAACAAGCTGCTGACAAAATCACAAATCCAATCAAACCAGTTGGTTGCACCCTCTGCTTGAGAAGCTTGCGCCGTGCCAAGATCAATCACAATGCTTTGTCCGTCTGCGCTCACCATACCGAGCTCCTCGGCACGCTGTAAAACAGCCTCATTAGAGCCTGCCTGGCTAAGGGTTTCTGCCAGAGCCGCAACCTCCTGCTGCTTTGCAACAACCTGTGCCTGTAATGCAGTATTGGATACCGAAAGCGAGGAAATTGCAAGAGCATTCAAAACAATCAGAAGAATCAGAGCAACAATACCAACCGCATAAACGGAAATAACAAGCTTACTCGTTTTGGAAAGAGGCGCACTGATGTGCTCTTCTTCCTTTTCCTGCTCCGCACGCTTGGGCAGCTCACGAAGCTGAGCGGCAAGATTTTCCTGATCCATCTGAGCAAGGCGGGAGCTGAAGCTTTCGTTTACCACGGGAAGAGCAATTTTAGGCTCTTCGGGCGTTTCTGCGGGCGTAACCACCTCGGGCTCAGCAACTAAAACGTCACCCTCCTGCTCAAACACACGGCTGCGTGCCGCAAGCTTGGCATCTATTTCTTCCTGACGGCGTGCTTCCTCTTCAACGTCAGCCTGCAAGCGAGCCATCATCTGCTCCATAAAGCGCTCTGCGGCATCGCTATCCATTTCTTCCTCAGCAAAAAGAGCAGTTCTCGTCTGCTGAGCGTAATCCTCAGACTCAGCAAGGCGCGTCATAACTCCGCTGCCCGTGATAGCTTCCATTTTCAATTCATCTTCAGTTCTATTATACGACGGTGACATCATGATTTATGCTGACCCTCCTAATAGTTTTTTTTGACTTAAAGCTTTTCTGCAATTCGTAGCTTTGCACTTTGCGAACGGGGATTTTCTTCCAGCTCCTGTTCATTGGCCTCTATGGGCTTTTTGGTAATAATTTTAACGGTGGGCACCTTACCGCACGTGCAAATCGGTGCACGGGGGTCACAGGTACAGGGGTTTTCAAGCTCCTTAAACGCAGTTTTAACGATGCGATCCTCTAAGGAATGGAAGGTAATTACTGCAATTCGTCCACCCGGATTTAACGCTTCAATCCATTCGTTGATTGCCTGCTTCAGATACAGAAGCTCTCCGTTAACCTCAATGCGGATTGCCTGAAAGGTTCGCTTTGCAGGATGTCCGCCCGTACGGCGTGCAGCCGCGGGAATGCTTGCATAAATGATGTCTACCAATTCCCCACAGGTGCGAATTACCTGCTGTTCTCTTTTACGCAAAATATTGCGGGCAATTCTGGGAGCGAAGCGTTCTTCACCGTAGTCACGGAGAATACGGATAAGATCTCTTTCGCCGTAGCCATTGACTACATCAAATGCTGATAAGGCTTGCTCGGCATCCTGACGCATATCAAGAGGTGCGTCGGTTGCACGGTACGAAAAGCCACGCTCGTAGTTATCCAGCTGGTAGCTGGAAACACCAAGATCCATCAAAACACCGTCCACCCTTTCTACCCCGGTGTGCTCTAATACGTCGGAAACGCATTTGAAATCACTTTTCACAAAGGTAACCTTGTCCTTCCAGGGGGAAAGCCTTTTCTCTGAGGCCTCTAAGGCATCACGGTCTTTATCAATTGCAATCAGCTTGCCAATGGGATATTGCGAAAGCAACAGCGAGCTATGGCCGGCACCTCCCAAAGTACAATCTACATATATTCCATTTTCCCTGGGCGAAAGTGCCTGCATACAGGCCTCTGCCATTACAGGTACATGATAAAATTCCATTATATCTCGTATTTACTTAAGCTACGAAGGTAACTGTCAAAATCACCTTCATCGTTGGTCTTGTTCCAATTACCTTCATCCCAGATTTCCACACGGTCACCTGCTCCGATGATTACAACGTCACGCGTGAGCCCTGCGTGCTCTCTGAGCGATTGTGATAAAAGGATACGGCCTTGCCCGTCTTCCTCTGGCTTCTTTGCTGAGGAGATGATAAAGCGGAAAATATTTCTGCCTTCTACATCGGCGTGGTGCACAGTTTTCAGCTTTTCAAACAATTCCTCAAACGATTCCTTCGTCAAAACATAGAGGCAGCGGTTATCCCCCTTTGTTACGTAGTAAACCGTCCCAAGGTCCTCCTTGAGCTTCGGTGGGATACGTAAGCGCCCCTTTTCATCTATTTTGTTTCGAAATTCGCCGATAAACATAGACTGCACCTCTATTGATATATATTATAGCACATATCAAGAGGAATTGCAACCACTTTTCTCCATAAAAACCCATTTTCTTAACTTTTTTTACCACTTCGCACCCACTTAGCATATCAGCAAGGGCAAAAATATAACTTTTGAACATCTGTTTGTATTACTAATACGAACAGTTATTCCTATTATACAAACCCAAGAACACACCCTGAAAAGCACTTTCCATCTTAATGCAAACATACTATTCTATTAAAAAACAAAAGGTGTCATTCCTTACACATCTGCATCAAAAAC
>JAFQWR010000006.1 GCA_017407365.1 Clostridia bacterium | reverse complement strand
GTTTCCGCCGTGAGAGGGCGGCGTCTTAACCGCTTGACCATGAGGGCATATCAGATAATATGCAATGAAATTGTTAGTACCACCCATGGGGAGATACTTCGCTATCGCTCGTGCTGCTTCGCAGTCTGAACCCGTTTCCGCTCGTTGAGAGGCGCGCCTGAACCGCTTGACCATGAGGGCAAATTTTGGAAGGAATTGCTTCCTCTTGCGATTGCTATGGTATTATACCACACATGGGTGGGGTTTGGCAAGCGTTTTGAGCCGTTTTTGCGTGTGTTTTTATAAAAAATTGTCTGTAAAAAAGAACAGCCCCTCAACCGACAGGCTGTTCTCCTTACCTTAAAACAATAACCCTGCTTGTTTACACTTGCATGTAATAGCACAAACGAAAAGCGCTTCTGCCTTATTTCACCTCTATCTGACAGCTTGCCATGGTGACAAGTGCCGCCTCGTGGCTCTCTTTGCTGACGCCTGCGGTTGCGCCGCGCAGTACGCATACGGGCACCTCAGGAAGAGCCGCCTTGATGAGAAGCGCATTGCTGACCACGCAGATGTCGGTGCATACGCCTGCAAGCGTGATAGAGCCAATGCCCTCCTCTTCGTTTTTGCGCACGAGATATTCGCTTAAAGCCACACTGCCAAAGGTGGGCTTATCGAATATATCAGCACCTTCTGCAAGGGGCAGAAGCTCGGGTACAAGCTGCCAGCCCTCGGTGTTTTTTACACAATGCGTCACGGGCAGATTTTTCCCCTCCTGCGTGGAAAGGTAATCGGGCGTGTGGGTATCACGGGTGAAGATCAGCTCCTCACCGCGCGCCCTTGCCGCTTTCGCCTCGTCAACAAGCGTGGGCAGAATCTCCTGCGCCATGGGGGAGCCAAGCGCACCCGTTACAAAGTCGTTTTGCATATCAATGATAATAAAGTAATTCTTCATAATTCCTCTTTTCCCTCCCTACTTAAACCAATAGCAGTCGTCGTGTGTTTCCTTCATCATACGGGCGTTTTTGGCAGGGAAAAGCAGCATGATTTTCTTGCCGCCCTCCTTTTTTTCGCTGTCTGAAAAGCTTTCGGTAAAATGCCAGCCGAACGGAGCCTTCAGCGTGATACGCCTAAGCTTCTCGCACTCAATAAACACGTGGAGGCTGATTTCGGTGACGCTTGCAGGCACGGTAAACTCGGTCAGAGCCTCGCACCCACGGAATGCGTAGGCGTCTATCTTTTTGATATTATCCCCAAGCCGCACGGTAGCAAGACGCTTACAGTCGGTAAACGCAAAGGCAGGAACGGTGGCAATGCCGCCGCCGAGGTCTGCGTAGGTGAGTCTGTCGCAGTAGCTGAATGCCGATTTGCCAAGAGTGACAAGGGAGGCGGGCAGGGTAAGCCTTTCTATGGAGGTGCAAAGCTCGAACGCGCTGTTGCCGATATGCTCCACACCGCCGCGGAAGGGAAGCTCCTGCAAATGCTCACAGCCGTAGAAGGCAAAGTCGCCCACAGAGCGCACGCCCTCGCCCACCGTAACCTGCCATAAATTTTCGCAGCACTGGAACGCACCTGCGCCCAGCTCGCGGACGGAGTCGGGGAGAGCAATCTCTTTGAGTGCGTTACAGAGCGAAAATGCGTGGTGGCCGATTTCGATGACGGAATCGGGGATGGTCACAGAGGCAAGCGCACTGCAATTGTCAAACGCAAGATTGCCGATTTTTTTCAGGGTATGCGGAAGCACAACGGCGGAGATAAAATAGCAGCTACGCGCGCAGGCGTCCGCCAGCAGGAAGATTCCCTGCGGCACCGTGAGGGTACCGATGTAATCCTCGTTGACGTCTAACAGACAGCCGCTGTGATACAGCACGCCATCCTTGCGGTTGGCAGGATTGCAAAACAGCTCCGTGCCCTCAAACGCAATTTCGCCAATCTGATTGAGCGAATGGGGCAGGGTGATTTTACAGAGCGACTTGCAGCCATAAAACGCCTCCGAGCCAATCGTTCTGATTCCCTCGGGAAGCACCACCTCCTTAAGGCTTCCGCATTCTGCAAACGCCTTTCTGCCCACACGCACCACGGGTAAGCCTCGAGCCGTAGCAGGCACAACGACCACCTTGTCGCTTCCGACGTATTTTTTGATGGCGAGCCCCTCTTCCTCCGGCTCAAACACAAAAGAGGCAAGGGGCGTAACTCCCTGATATTCCATCGATGAAGGTTGCATAATCGTATTTCTCCTTTCCCGCCTGCCGCTTTCACGCAGGCTGAGTTCTTCTATGCTTCGGAAAAGCCGTCTTCTTTAATAAGGCTTATCCTTTTCAGGAGTCGGCAAACAGCCGCTCTCCGTTATTTTTTATACCAGTAGCCGTCCACGTGGCATTTTACAAGCGCCTCTGCGCACCCCTCGGGGGTAAGCGCGCCTATCTCGGCGCCGCCCGTGGGGGCTATTCTTATTCTCTTACTTAGGAGAAGGCAAACAGCCGCTCTCCGTTATTTTTTGTACCAATAGCCGTCCACGTGGCATTTTACAAGCGCCTCTGCGCAACCCTCGGGGGTAAGCGCGCCTATCTCGGCACCGCCCGTCCTTGCTTTTGCCTGCGACTCCTTTTTTGTGACGCACCAGCC
>JAFQWR010000043.1 GCA_017407365.1 Clostridia bacterium | reverse complement strand
TGCAATAATTTTTGCTCCTACTGCATCATTCCCTATCTTCGCGGAAGAAGTCGAAGCAGGGCAAAAGAAAGCGTGCGAAGCGAGATAGAAGGGCTTATCGGCGAATGCAAGGAGTTCATTTTAACCGGCATTAACCTTTCCGATTACGGCTCTAAAATCGGCCCCTCATTGACTGAGCTTTTGCTGTACTTAAAGGATCTTCCCGTGCGTATCCGTCTTGGTTCACTTGAGGTTGGGGTAATCACGGATCATTTTTTAGAGGCTACAAAAAAATTGCAATGCTTCTGCCCGCATTTTCATCTTTCCCTCCAATCGGGCTCAGGCAAGGTTCTTAAGGAAATGAACCGTAAATATACGCCCGAGGAATTCCGTGCCGCTGTTGATAGAATACGGAAATATTATCCTCTTGCCGCAATTACCACAGACGTTATTGTAGGCTTTGCAACGGAAACAGAGGAGGATTTTGAGGAATCTCTTGCCTTTTGCAGGCAGATGAATTTTGCTGATATGCACGTATTCCCGTATTCTCCCCGTGTGGGTACGGTTGCGCATAAGCTTTACAAACCCATTGCAAAAGAGGTAATGCGTTGCCGTGTTGCAAAAATGACGGCGGTTAAAGGTGAATCGCGCGCGCGTTACGAAGAGGCACACATCGGATTAACGGCAAATATGCTTGTTGAAGAAAGGTTGCAAAACGGTGATTGCATTGGTTATACTGAAAATTACTTAAAGTGCTATCTTTCGGGTGAAGCTACGGTTAATACCGTTTACCCGATCAGATATATTGCAAAAAAAGAAGACGGCATGGAGGTTGAAATAATATGAAGGATTGCCTTTTCTGTAAAATGATAGCAGGAGAAATTCCCGTAACGCCGGTATATCAGGATGAGGATATGTTTATCATCCGTGATATCGATCCCAAGGCTAAAAATCATTATCTGATGTTTTTGAAGCAGCATTTTGCTCGAATTGCCGATGCTACCGAGGAGCAAGCGGCTCTTTTGGGTAAATGTCTGCTTAAGGTGTCTGCCTTAACAGAGCTTTTAGAGCTTCAGGGCGGTTATCGTCTTGTAATCAACCAGGGCGAGGATGCAGGTCAAACGGTTCAGCACGTACATGTGCATATTCTCAGCGGACAAAAAATGAATTGGCAACCTGCATAAAATACCCTTCAAATGCTTGACACATCCAAAAAAAAAGAATATAATAGTATGTGCATATTCGATGAAACTTTGTTCATACAGTTTTGAGTAGCAAAGGAGGGGTGTTGCGGTGTCTACCATCAGAGTCGGTGAAAACGAATCGCTTGATAGTGCAATTCGTCGTTTTAAACGTAAATGCGCAAGAGACGGTATTATCAGTGATCTTCGTAAAAAAGAACACTATGAGAAGCCCAGCGTAAAACGCAAAAAGAAATCTGAAGCTGCAAGAAAGCGCAGCTACAAATCCTAAAACCAAAGAGGCGATCGCTAATATAGCGGTCGTTTTTTTTATGTCTTCGACAAAATTCGACTTTTTTTTACCGTATAGGAGGAATATATTATGCAAGAAGTTTGCTATCGAGCCAAAACCTTTAAGAGTCTTTGCAGGGAAGCAAGAAAGCGGCTTGCCTCAGATTTCTGGTCTGAGCGCGAGGAGGAAAAGCGAAAGCTGAAGGAGCAATCGGAATATCTCAATATCCAAACTCTTTTTGCAGACCACCTTCAGGTGCTCATTCGCGGAGAGCTTCCCAGCGAAGAAGTCAGCTTTCGCAGTAAAGTTGAAGAAATCATCGATAACGAGGATGATATTTTTAATCCGCTGAAGCTTCTGATGGATGAAACAGCCATGGATGAGATGGATTACGAATCCAGACAAAGATATGTGCTTGCTTTAAGCGAAAGATACTTAAAGGTCAGAGCGCAGATTATTGAGGAGAGAAAGCTAAAAGCGGCATTGGATAGCGACGTGCAATAACTATTTTTTGTTTTTATTCATAACATAGTATAAAAGCAAAAAGGGGTGTGGTCGTTATACAATCCTGTATCAAGACGGTTGATCTGAATGCGCTGAGGTACAATGCCAAAATAATCCGAAACGTAATTTCGGGTAAAGGGCTGATTGCTGTGGTTAAGTCAAATGCGTATGGAGCAGGGCTGATTCCTGCAGTTTATGCACTTAACGGTGCTTGTTGCGCTTTTGCAGTTGCTGATATCGAGGAGGCAAGAAGAGCAAGGCTTGCTACAAGAAAACCGATTCTGATTTTAATGCCTGTTGGCGCAGAAACAAAAATATATCCGTCAGATCATTTTGTTTACACCGTGGGTTGTGTCCGTGATGTGCATTGCCTGGTCCGTGCATTAAACGGTCGCAGAGCCTGCGTGCATATAAAAATTGATACGGGTATGCATCGGTTGGGAATTACGCAGGATGGGCTATCTCAATTGCTCCACGTACTATTAAACTGCTGCAAGCTTACGGTAAGTGGCGTTTATACGCATTTTTGCTCAGGGGAAAAGGGATACTTAAGGCAAGCGCAAAAGCTTTTTTCCTGTGCGGTAGATAAGGTTAAAAAGCAATTTCCGTCAGTCCTTGCACACGCCGCGGCGTCTGCTACCTTTACAAATTCTGCAATGCAATACGATGCCGTGCGGGTAGGTTATGCCTTGTACGGAGGCTGTGAGCTCTTATCATTGCCCCCTGTAATACGGCTTTCTGCACAAATTATTGCAATGAAAAAGCTGAAAAAAGGGGAAAGGATTGGTTATGATTTGACTTTTTGCGCCACTCGTGATATGCTTATAGGGATAATCGGTTGCGGATACGCAGACGGCTATTTCCGTGCTTTTTCGGGATGTGGCTGTGTTGAGGTAAGCGGCAGAATATGCCCTGTTGTTGGGCGTGTTTGTATGAATATGCTGTTTGTAGATCTTACCGCGGCTCGTGCAAGGGTGGGAGATTCTGTTTTGCTTTACGGCGGCAGTGAAACGTCTTACCGTTCACTTGCACAAAAAATTGGCTTTTCTCCCTACGAGCTGTTAACGTCAACCAATCAATGCCGAGAGGTAAGATATGTTTACAGAAAAGACATCGGCAAGAAAGCATTATCTTCGTTTAAGAGCTGATATTTCAGATAGAGAGCAAAAGGAAAAGGCTCTATCACAGCTGCTTTTGAGCTATCTTATGCAAAGAGAGTTTTCCTCTGTAATGCTGTATCTTGCAATCGGCAGTGAGGCAGAAACAAAGGACGTTATCGATTGTTTGGTAAACAGAGGTGTTTCCGTTTGGCTACCGCATACCACAAAAGAGGGTAGAATTATTCCTGCACCGTTTGTCGGGTGGAATGATCTGACCGATGGGCCCTTCCGTACAAGACAGCCGAGTGTGGATGAAAAAATCCCCTTTCACTGCGATGCAGTTGTTGTGCCCGGTGTTTCCTTTGATTTATGCGGCAACCGTCTTGGCTATGGCAAGGGATGTTACGATGCCTTTTTAGCCGGTTTCAGCGGGGAAAAAATAGGGTTTTGCTTTTCGCAGCAAATCGGTATATTCCCCACACAAACACATGATAAAACAATGGACGTACTCGTCACTGAAAACGGTGTTGTTTGCGTCAAAAGAGGTTAATGATATGAAGCTTAAAGACATTTTAAGGGGTAGTCTTCCCCTGCTGAAAACGGCGGCAATCGTTCTTGCGTTTGAAGTTGTTCTTTCGTTGTTTTCGTTGATTATACTCGGAATAATCGAAGAAAAGTTCGTGCTTTCCGTATTTATGATCATTCTGTTTATCGGCTGTATGCTGATGTTTTTCGCTGTTATTTCCTCCTGTGCGGCGTACACGGCGTTTGAGCTGAAAAAGAACAACGCTTTACGTATGAAAAACGGAGAAGAGGTTCCCTCGTATAAGCAGGTTGCGGCTTTCCGTCCCTGGTATGGGTACATCAGCGGCTTTCTTTCTGCATTGCCTTTGATTGTTATGATTATTTTAACCGGATGCGGCTTGGAGCGTGTATATATCGCAATCAAAGTTGCCTTTGTCCCCTATTTTTTACCCTTCTATGCAATTCGCTTTGGTATGGGGTTAGGGGAGGCTGCCGTTAATGTCAGCGTATGGCTTTTATTGATCGGTGCTGCCGTGCAGATTATAACCGTGGGTGTTGCTTATCATATCCGCGGTATCCGTATGCAGCGTCGATTGGATGCTATTCTTGCTCGTCAGAGCAAAAAATCGTGATCCGAATTGTTGCGGGCAGTCTGCGCGGCAAAAGGCTGACCTCTCCCGAGGGTCAGGCTACCAGACCAACGCTCGATCGTGTCAGGGAGTCGTTGTTCAACATTTTGCAAACGGAGGTTCCGGGTGCAACCGTATTAGATCTGTTTTCGGGGTGCGGAGCCATTGCGCTTGAGGCGTATTCTCGCGGAGCTAAAAAGGTTTATGCCTGCGATCATTCTTCTGCGGCGATTTCTGTTATACGGCGCAATGTAAGCGACTGCAAGGCAGATATTGAGGTTTTGCAATCAGATTATATGCTTGCACTTAAAAGCTTTCACAGTCGTGGCGTCCGCTTTGATATCATTTATCTGGATCCACCCTATCAGGAAGGGTTGATGAAAAAAGCACTTAGCGAAATCGTTAGGCTCAAGCTTCTCAATCAGGGCGGCGTGTGTGTCGGCGAGGTAGATGCGTCGGGTGAGGCACCGGAATGTCCGAGCGGATTGATCCTTACCGACAATCGCAAATACGGAAAAGCGAGATTGCTTTTTTGGAGGGAAGAGGAATGATAAAAAAATGCTTGTTTCCCGGTTCGTTTGATCCTTTTACACTTGGGCATATGCGCCTTGTTGAGCGTGCATTAAATTTGTTTGACGAGGTTACCGTTCTTATTCTTATCAATGCAAATAAACGGTATACCTTTTCGCTTGAAGATCGCATTTCCTTTATCGAGGAGTCTGTGAGTAAATTCCCCAACGTAAAGGTTGTGGCGTACTCCGGCTTGCTGTGTGATTATATGCAGGAAAGCGGCGTTTATACCGTTTTAAGAGGAGTCAGGAACACAGTCGATTTTGACTACGAGGCATCCTATTTTTACGTCAATAAAGAGCTTGCACCCAATGCCGAGATGGTTTTTCTTCCCACCGAGCGGGAGCTTTGTCATATCAGCTCTTCTGTTGTACGGGAGCTTCTTTTCTACCGTGCGGATGTAAAAAAATATTTAACAGAGGAATCGTATACCTCCATCGTAAAGCGCTATTATGAGTCAAATGATGGCTGATTTTAATGCGTAATAGCACAAACAGAGTATAAATGCAAGAGCAGCGTGTACCGCCTTGAATAAAAGGTAGGTGCGCGCTTTTATTTTACACTGCTTTAAGTATGCAATGGCCTGACATGAGATGGAAATTCCCCCAAAAGAAATGATCGCGCACGTTATGCAAACGGATATCGGGGTGGGGTAAGAGGATAAAATGCGACAGCCTCTTGTAACCTCAATGAATCCGTAAATAATGCCATCTGCAAGCTGATGAGGTAATGCTGTGTGCAATACAGTAAGCAGGGGCTTTAACACTCCGCTGAACAAAAGCATATCGGCAAGCATATAAAACACCGTGATAAACCCACCGACGGTGAGTATGGAAAGAATGGCGTCATATACGCTTTCGTTTAATGCGGAGCTGCTGATTTGCGGCAAAGCCTTGCAATACTGTGTGCGCGGTCGGTAATGCCTTCTTGTATGGCCGCTGAAAATAATTCCACATATAAAGGAGGCTATAAGATGGCATATCAGCAGAAGGTATCCGATTTTTGCGCTGTTGAACATCATTCCGCCAACTGTGCCTATCACAAAAAATGGGCCTGACGTGCTGCAAAACGCGCTCATGGATTTTGCTTCCTCGTAGGTGATTTCTCCTTTATTGTAAAAGTCGGCAATCAGCTTTGCCCCTACGGGATACCCCGATAGCGCAGACAGCAAAAATATATATCCTGCTGAGGTCGGTAGCCCAAAC
>JAFQWR010000042.1 GCA_017407365.1 Clostridia bacterium | reverse complement strand
TGCGTTGTTATTCGTCCTCTTGCGAGGTGCTGTTTTTTCTTTTTCGCAGACCCTCGGTAATCTGCCTGCTGAGCGTAACCTGAACCTCGGGGTCTTTATCGCCCACGCATTTCATACAGTTGTCGCAGATTTTGTTGGGGTCTAAGTCGCAACGGTCGCATTCGCCGCAATCGATGCAGGCTCTGTCGTATAAAACACATTCCTTCATTGAATGCCTCCTTCCTCTGTGGAGATACAAAAATATTGGCGGTACAGATGCAGGCTTTTGTTTTCGATGCGTGCCCGTACCTGATGCCCGATATCCGTTGCTTCCTCCGACAGGATTTTTTCGTTTTGCATCAGACGGTAGTAGTCGCTTGCCTTGGCGTAGGGGATGAGAAGATCAACGTCTGTTGTGTTTTCGCTGAACATAAACTCCAGCTTTTTCAGCAATACGTCCAGCCCTTTACCCGTTTTTGCAGAAATACGAACGGCACCCACCTGTGCCGAAAAGGGATCGTCGCAAATATCGCATTTGTTGTATACGACAAGCACCTTTCCCTTACAGCCAAGATCCTCCAGAAGCGAAAGGCTGACCGAAAGCTGTGCCTCTACGTCGGGATCGGAGGCGTCGCAAAGCACCAGAACCACGTCACTTTGCGCAACCTCCTCTAAGGTAGAGGCAAAGGCGTTTACAAGATTATGCGGCAGTCTTCTGATAAAGCCAACGGTATCCGATAAAAGCACCTCCCGATTATCGGGAAGCTTCAGAAGCCTTGTGGTAGGGTCAAGTGTGGCAAACAGCTTGTTTTCGGCAAGCACGTCAGACTCAGTCAGTGTGTTGAGCAGGGTGGATTTCCCCGCGTTGGTATAGCCGCAAATGGCAACGGAGGGGATTTCCTGCTTTTTTCTGCGCTCTCTCAGGTAGGATCTCCGCTCTGCAAGCTCGTTCGTACGCTCCTTTAAGATGGCGATTCTGCGGCGGATGTGTCTGCGGTCCAGCTCAAGCTTGCTTTCACCTGCGCCGCGCTCGTATAAGCCGCCGCCAATACGGGAAAGAGATTCGTAGCTGCCCTTCAGTCGGGGAAGAAGGTATTGCAGGGTTGCCAGCTCTACCTGCAGCTTGCCCTCTGCCGAAAGTGCGCGGTCGGCAAATACGTCCAAAATGATCATGGTGCGATCCTTTAAGGTGATGCCGTCGGGTAGCGCGTCCTCGATATTGGAAAACTGTGAGGGGGTAAGCTCTAAATCAAATACGACGGTATCCGCTTCGTACGCCTCGGCGGTACGTGCAATTTCCTCCAGCTTGCCCTCGCCCACGCAGGTGGCAGGATGAAGCTGATTGCGCTTCTGGGTGATTTCGCCCACGCATTCTGCTCCAAGGTTTTCGCAAAGCTCCTTCAGCTCACACAGCGAACGGTCTGCGTCGGTAAAATCGGGGGTAACGACGCTGATGAGTAATACGCGTGCGCCCTCTCGTGTGGTTTCTGTGGTGATATTCATTCGTCCTCGTCCTTTCGTAGGCTCACGGCAGAGGCAACCGCCTTGCGCATATCCTCGCTGATTGCCGCATAATGCTTACGTGTGGTATTTACGTCGCTATGCCCCAAAACGTCTGCAACGATGTAGATGTCGTGTGTCTGACGGTAAAGCTCGGTGCCAAAGGTAGAGCGCAGCTTGTGGGGAGTGATATGCTTTTGCGTGACGCCGCGACTGTGTTTTTTTACAAGATCCTGCACGGCGCGTGTGCTGATGCGCCTTCCCTGTAAGGATAAAAACAGCGCAGGATCGTTGATGTCCTTATATTTGGGGTTGTTCAGCCGTTCCTCAAGGTACGCCTGTAAAACACCCGAAACCTCGGGAGAAAAATACAAGACGGTGCGGTTGCCGCCCTTACGGGTAACGGCAAAGGAATTCAGCTTAAAATCCACGTCGTCCATATTCAGACCGACCAGCTCGCTGATACGGATGCCCGTGCCCAAAAACAGCGTTAAAATCGCCTCATCCCTGAGGTGCGTGCAGTTGTAAAATCGCCGTTCTCCTGCCGAAAGCTTATCGCCCGATTCCACCTCAGACAGCAGCTCGGTGACCTCGCCGGAATCCAATCGGATAATTTCCCGATCGTGTAGCTTGGGGGTATCGATTTTTTCGGATACGTTCTGAGGGATCAGATCCTTTTTATACAGGAATTTGAAAAAGCTGCGGATAGAGGCTAGCTTGCGTGCCTTACCTCTTTCGCCATTGGTTCGCTTATCCTTTTGTACGGTATAGTAGGTAACGTACGAAAGGAAATATTCAATATGCGATGCCTTCACCCTTGCCATATCGTCTAAGGTAAGATCCCGGACGGTGTCACGGTTGAAATCTGCCGTTTCCGTTATCAGATAATCAAAAAAGATCTGCAGATCTCTTGCGTAGTTCAGGCGGGTCAGGGGAGCAGTGGTTGGCTCAATGCCAATAAAAAATTGCGTGCAAAAGGGCGGAAGCCGTGTTAACAGCTCCCGCAGCTTGGTCACGTTCTGAATATCTCTTTCACGGTGATAACTGCTCATGCTAATAGCATATCACATTCTGCGCAAAAATGCAACTACTTTACGTGTTCAGCCACCAAGGGTTTTTGTTGCTGTCTTCCTCTTTTGGGGGTGTATCTGTGCTATCCTCATCTTTTTTTGGCGGCGAAAGGTCGTACGGCAAGGAAACGCTTCCTTCTTTGTGAGAGCCCTCGTATTCTATGCCGTTCGCCGTGTAGACGGGTCCAATGCGATAGTGTATGCTCTTGCCCTGCGGTGCTTCTTTATCGGTATATACCGTTTCGCCACTGCGCCCGTTGAATGAGGCAATCAGCTTGCCGTTGCGATAGATACGGTAGGTGTAGTAGGGGCTTGCAATAAAGGATAGCCTTGGATAGCGGTCAACCGAAAGTCGGAACGCCCGCACGGTGGGGCAGGTAAACAGAGGAGATACCTCCTTGGGGCGGTTGTTCACCGAAAAATACTCCTTTACGGTGGCACTGTCGGGCGTGGTGGAGGAGGAGAGCAGCAGGCGCCCCTCTGCGCATAGGGCCTCGCGGTCGATGCTCAGCTGTACCACACTGCTTGGCTGTGATAGTCTTTGGGGAGGATTGTCTGTATAAAAATCCTTCCACATGGCACGTGCCGAAAATGTGGGGTAGCTGCCGCCCGATATGCCGCATGGGAGCTTTCCCTCCGTGCTTCCCATATAGCTCAAAAGCGTGTGCCGTTCGGTAAAGCTCATACAGTAGGCGTCGGTATTTCCCTCGCGGTCGCCCACTGTGCCTGTTTTTGCCATCAGATAAAGAGGCAGAGAGGATAGCCCCTTTGCGGTGCCTGTTTTTGTAACGCCGTGCAGCATATCGCAGACCAGAAAGGCGGTATCCTCGCCCATGGCGCGTGTGCGGTGCGGCTTATGCTCGTACAGCGTCTTTCCGCTTGCGTCGGTAATCTTCTGCACAAAGGCAGGGGGTAAAAAGGTGCCGCCCGTGGGGAAGGCTGTATATGCCGCCGTAAGATCAAGCAGCGAAAAGCCCTTTTGCGTTGCGCCGAGGGCGGCGGTGAGGCTGTCCTCGCAAAGCGTAAGCCCAAGCCCTTGTAAAAATTCGGATGCGTAGCCGCTTCCCACGCCGCTGTAAATCCGCACGGAGGGCACGTTCAGGCTTTGCTCCAATGCGTAGCGCACGGTAACGCTTCCGTGGTATACGTCGCCGTAGTTTTTGGGCGAATAGCCGCCAAAATCCGTTCTGGTATCCATAACGGGGGTAGCAGGCGTAATCAGCCCGCGTTCAAGAGCAGGGGCGTAAACGGCAAGCGGCTTGATAACGCTTCCTGCCTGACGGGTGTACGAGCGCAGGGATCTTATGCCCCGTGAGGCAAAAACGGATACGCCCGAGGTGCGGTTGTCTAATGCAATCAGACAGGCGGCGGCATGATTGCTGTTGTAATAGCTTTCCTGCAACAGCTCGCCTGCCCGTGCGTTTTGCTTTCCGTCCAGATAGGTAAAAACGTGGTACCTTCCGCTGACAAACGCTTGCTCGCTTAAATGCAGGGCGTCTGCGGCTTCCGCTATCGCCTCTGAGTAATACTCGCTGAGGTTGTCTGCGCTTTTGCAGATTGCCGTAAGCGGCTCGTTGGATGCAGCGAGGCGTTGCTCCTCGGTAAGGTAGCCCTGCTCCTTCATCAGTCTCAGCACAAGATTCCGCCGTGCCATGCAGGCGTCCGGGTTTGCTAAGGGAGAATATCGGTAGGGAGAGCGCACGATGCCTGCAAGTGCCGCCGCCTCGCTTAACGACAGCTCGTGGGCGTGCTTGTTGAAAAATGTACGCGCCGCCTCCTCAATACCGTAGGCTCCTTTTCCAAAATAAATGCTGCCGAGATACAGGTTTAAGATGGCGTCCTTTTGCATCCTTTTTTCAAGTGCAATACTCAGCTTTATCTCCTTCAGCTTTCGGCGTATCGTTTTTGCGGGCGTTAAATGGGTGTTTTTTACAAGCTGTTGCGTTATGGTAGAAGCACCCTCGGCAAACGTGCCCGCCTTAAAATTGGCGAGCATTGCACCTGCCATGCGTATGACGTCCACGCCGCAATGCTTATAAAAGCGCTTATCCTCAACGGCGACAAACGCCTGCTTCA
This sequence comes from Clostridia bacterium, assembly GCA_017407365.1. Taxonomy (GTDB): domain Bacteria; phylum Bacillota; class Clostridia; order Christensenellales; family HGM11417; genus RGIG2219. The sequence goes on along the minus strand of JAFQWR010000042.1, from coordinate 3,882 downwards.
CGTAGGGCGGAAGCGCACCGTATTCTGCCGTAACGCCCATGGCTCCCACGTTTGCCAGAAAAACACCCTCCTTATCGTAGAAGGTAATTCTGCCGCAGGAGGCATTCAGCTTGCCTTCGTCCAGCTCTGCCTTTCCCGCTATCGCATAGCATAGTGCAAGCGCAAGCAGGCAGATGGCAAGCGCCGTAGAGAGCAGAAGGGCTACCCCCTTCACAACGTTTTTCCACATCGTATTCTCTTCCTTTTTTTTTGTCGTTTGCTTTTAGTATGCACGGCTTTTCTTTTTTTATCATAAAGGCTGTTATTTTGCAATATGGCACAAAGTCGCTTGATAATTTTTGCAATCTGTATTATAATAGTAAGATGAAGTATTATTATATCATTACATACGGGTGTCAGATGAACGCCCACGAGTCAGAAAAGCTGGCTCGTATATTCCGTGATAAGGGCTACGAGGCGGCAGAGAGCGCAGAGCAGGCAGACTTTGTTCTGTTCAATACCTGTGCCATACGTGAAAATGCCGAGCAAAAGCTGTTCGGTAACGTTGGTGCCATCAAATCGTTAAAGCGCAAAAGGCCCTCTCTGCGCATAGGTGTGTGCGGCTGTATGACACAGCAACAGGGTGCGGCAGATTCCCTGATCGAAAGGTATCCCTTTGTGGATCTTGTTTTTGGCACCCACAATATTGATGCGTTCGGCTCCTATCTCGACCTGCTGAACAGCCGTAAGGGCAGAGTGATTGAGGTCTGGGAAAGAGAGGCGGCAATCAACGAGGATATCGGCTACTACCGTACCGACCGTGTGCAGGCGTATGTCAACATCAACTACGGCTGTAATAATTTCTGCTCCTACTGCATTGTGCCCTATGTGCGCGGCAGGGAGCGAAGCAGAAGCATTCCCGCCGTTTTAGGCGAGGTAGAGGGGCTTCTTGCAAGCGGCTATAAGGAGATCACGCTGCTTGGGCAGAACGTAAACTCCTACGGCAACGACTGGGGCGGTAAGGATTCCTTTTCTGCCTTATTGAAGGAAATCTCACGTCTTACGGGCAAATTTCAGCTGCGCTTTATGACCAACCACCCCAAGGATCTTACACGCTCTGTGGTAGAGTGCGTTGCGTCAGACAGCAGATTTTGCCATGCCATTCATCTTCCCGTGCAATCGGGAAGCAATGCGGTGCTTTCGCGTATGAACCGCAAGTATACCCGAGAGGATTATTTAAGCCGTGTTGCAATGATCCGTGAAATTCTGCCCGACGTGGCGCTCACCACCGATATGATGGTTGGCTTCCCCGGGGAAACGGAGGAGGATTTTGCGGACACCCTTTCGCTTGCGGAGCTTTGCCGCTTCCACAGTGCGTTTACCTTTGTGTACTCACGCAGAAGGGGTACGGTGGCAGATGCCATGCAGGATCAGGTTCCCGAAGAGGTCAAAACGGAGCGTATCAAGCGCCTTGTTGCACTTCAGAAGGAAATTGCTTCAAGCGTGGCAAAGGAATACTATCAGAATAAAACGTTCGAGGTTCTTTTTGAGGCGGCAGACACCCGCGACCCCTCCCGTATTACGGGCAGAACGGGCGCAGGCAGGCTGGTCAGCGTGAAGGGAGATCCCTCCCTGATTGGCACCTTCGGGCACGTAAAGGTAACAAAAGCAGGAGCTAACTCTTTGTTCGGAGAGTTAACGGAGGTATAATATGGCGCTTTCGCCCATGATGCAACAGTATAAAAAAACGAAGGAAAAATACGCCGACTGTCTGGTGTTTTATCGCTTGGGCGATTTTTACGAGATGTTCTTCGAGGACGCCATTGTGGCGTCTAAGGAGCTGGATTTAACGCTCACCGCCCGTGATAGCGGCGATGGGGAGCGTGCGCCCATGTGCGGTGTGCCCTACCATGCGGCAGAGGGGTATCTTGCTAAGCTTGTGGCAAAGGGCTATAAGGTTGCCGTATGCGAGCAGCTCACCGATCCCAAGCTGAAGGGGCTTGTAGAGAGGGACGTCGTGCGTGTGGTAACGGCAGGCACCGTGGTAGAAAGCTCCATGCTCACCGAGGACGTCAACAACTATATTGCTTGCATTTTCGTGGAAGACGGTAAGGCGGCGCTCAGCTATGCAGACGTATCCACGGGCGATTTTTGCGCAACCGAGTGGAGCGGAAAAAAGGCAGAGGCAGAGCTTGAAAGCTTTCTGGTAAAGCTCTCTCCTGCCGAAATCATTGTAAATCACAGCGCAAAAGAGCGTGTAAACAGCTATGCCTCCTTCCGCTACGCAGTGCTGCCCGTGGCAAACGGATATTACGATTGGTCGTTCGATAAAGGCGAGGCAGAGCGTGCGCTGAAAAACGCCCTGCAGGTGCGTTCGCTTTCCTCAATGCTTCCCCCTTCCAAAAAGGCGGCGTTGCAGGCGGCAGGCGCTCTGATTGCCTACGTGGGTGAAACGCAGAAGCGTGCCCTTAAGCACATCAATGCCGTTCGGTTTGTACGGACGGAGGAATATATGCTTCTGGAGGGGAATACCTTCCGCAATTTAGAGCTTACCAAAACACTCAGAGAGGGCAAAAAGCGCGGCTCTCTTTTATGGCTTTTAGATAAAACAAAAACGAGCGCAGGCGCAAGACTGCTTGCTTCCATGATCGAACAGCCCTTAATCGACGCAGAGCGCATAGAGCGCAGGCTGAACGCCGTAGAGGAGCTTACCAAAAAGCTTGCTTTAAGGGATACCCTGCGAGAGGAGCTTTCCGGCATCCGCGACATCGAGCGTCTTGTGGCAAAGGTATGCGCAGGTGCAGCAGGTGCAAGAGATCTGCTTGCCGTAAAGGAATCCTTGCGCGTGCTTCCTGCTATCAAGGAGCTTCTTGCCAAGGCAGACAGTGCGCTTCTTACCGAGCTTTCCTGCCGTATCACTCCGGAGCCTGAGCTTTACGACGAGCTGAACCGTGCCATCGATGAAAAGGCACCCCAGCTTACGAGGGACGGCGGATTTATTCTGCCGGGCTACTGCGAGCGCTTAGACGAGCTGAAGGAGTTTTCCACCAACGGCGAGCGTAAGCTTGCAGAGCTTGAAGCGGCAGAGCGGGAAGCCACAGGCATCAAAACGCTGAAGGTTGGCTACAACCGTGTGTTTGGCTATTATATCGAGGTGTCGAAGAGCCTGACAAAGGACGTGCCCTTCCATTACGTGCGCAAGCAAACGCTTGCCAATGCGGAAAGATACATTACCCCGGAGCTGAAGGAGCTTGAGGAAAGAATTCTTTCCAGCAACGAAAAATCGGTGAAGCTGGAGCTGGAGCTTTTTGCTGAGTTGATTGAAAAAGTGAAGGAAAAGGTTACCTCCCTGCAACAATCCGCAAGAGCGATTGCGGCGGCGGACGTTCTGGGCGGCTTTGCTCTTCTTGCCGTACAGCAACGCTACACCAAGCCCAAAATCAACCCGATGGGTGCGCGCACGGTCATCAAGGCAGGCAGACACCCCGTGGTAGAGGCTTTTTCGGGCGATACCTTCGTTTCTAACGACACGTTTTTAGACGGCGAGGATCAGACGCTTGTAATCACAGGCCCCAATATGGCGGGTAAAAGCACCTATATGCGTCAGGTTGCGCTGATCACCGTTATGGCGCACATCGGCAGCTTCGTGCCTGCCGACAGTGCAGAGATTGCTCTTTGCGACCGTATCTTTACCCGTATCGGAGCCTCCGATAATCTGCTGTTTGATCAAAGCACCTTCATGGTAGAGATGACGGAGGTTGCCGAGATACTGCGTAATGCAACCGCAAACAGCTTGCTGATTCTCGACGAGGTCGGCAGGGGAACGGGCACCTTCGACGGTCTTTCCATTGCATGGGCACCCATGGAATATATCGCGCGGGAAATCGGTGCAAAAACGCTGTT
>JAFQWR010000041.1 GCA_017407365.1 Clostridia bacterium | reverse complement strand
GCTCCCCACAACGCCGCAGGGCGCCGCCTCGGAAAAAAAGTGCAGTGCCTCGGCAGAGGGCAGGCGCAAATCATCTGCCGCACGGCTGTATATCGTGCTTCTGCCGCTTTTTTTTGCAGTGACGATGCCGAGCGAGAGATATTCCTTCAGCTTTTTTCTTACCGTGGATTCGTCGAAGGTCATAGGCGAGGGGAAGCAGGAAAAATACTCCTCCTCCATTTTTTTCATCAGCTCGGAAAGAGAGTATTCCTCCTCGGGGCGGAAGAGAATATCGAGCAGAATAAAATGCAGGGTGATATCGCCGTCTGTAAAGCTCTTTGCCTTCCACGCCTTATACAGCGGATTGTGCTCGGTGATGCGGCTGTCGATGGAAAGGAACACGCTTTTGCCCTCTGCCGAGCGGATAAAGCGCATATATTCACCCAACCAGCTTTCCACACGGCGGCGCTCGTCGTCGTAGGAGCGTGCGCTCTTCTGGCGAAACTCCTCTCTGCTACGGAAGCCGTAGATGTAAAAATCACGCACGTAGGCACGGATGCGCTCGAAGCTTTTGATCAGCTCGTTATAGGCAGACATTTTGCTCACCTCCTCTTCCCTTGTAAAAAATGCTTATCTGCAACAAAAGCCTTCCCCCGCAAGGGGCTTCCTCACGGCAAAAGGCTTTTTTGGTTAATCTGCAAAATCCGTTATTTCCTGCTGCTTTTGGGCAAACGTCTTTTTGATGACTTTAAGGCCAATGGGCACAAAAATCAGACAGACGATGACCTCTGCCGTCACGTAGGAAAGCCATACCGCCGAAAAGCCGCCAAGCGCGGAAAGCAGCATGGCGATGGGCAATAAAAACACCAGCTGTCGCGTTAAGGACATCACGAGTGAGGTCTTGCCGTAGCCCAGGCTCTGATACATATTGGTGAAGCTGATGCCAAGCGCCGCAGGCAAAAAGCACAGCGAAAGACACCTTATCGCATAAACGCCCTTATCTAAAAGCTCCGCCTCGATGCTGAACAGCGAAAGCAGCGCCTCGGGGAAAATCTGAAAAATCAGCAGCCCCACAAGCATAAAGCCTGCACAGCCTGCCACAAACAGCCCAAAGGCGCGCTTGTAGCGGTCGGGACGGTTGTAGCCGTAGTTGTAGCTGAGTATGGGCATGGCACCCTGCGCCATACCGAATACGGGCATAAACACGAAGGATTGCAGCTTGAAATAGCTGCCAAGGAAGGTGATGCCGCCCTCGTACGCATTTACAATGCCGTTCATCGAGGAGGTGGTAAAGCTGCCCACCGCATTCATCACGGTGGTGGGAATGCCCACGGTGAAAATACCGAAGATGTATTTTTTGCGCGGACGGAAGCCCTTGAGCGAAAGACTGACCTCCTGCTTGCGCCTGATGAAGCAGATGATAACAAACAGCATGGCAAGAATCTGCCCTGCCACCGTTGCAATAGCCGCACCTTTTGCGCCCATTGCAGGAAAGCCAAGATAGCCGTAGATGAGAATGGGGTCTAAAATGATGTTGGTGATTGCGCCCACAAGCTGAGTAAGCATGGGGACAATCATATTGCCCGTGCCCTGCAATATCTTATTTAAGCACACCTCCACAAACGAACCAAACGAAAGCGCCATAACGATGGTAAGGTAGCTTACCGCCTCGCTTTTGATTGCGGCGTCCTTGGTATACATCCCGATGAAGGGCTTAACCACGGTGAAGGCAAGCAAGACGAACAGACCTGCGCACACGAGCGAAAGAAACAGGCCGTGCTTTGCCATCTGGTCTGCGCCCTCGCGGTCTCTTTCGCCCAATTTCCGTGAAATCTGCGTGCTTGCGCCAATGCCGATGCCCACCGAAAAGGCAACCACCAGCATCTGCATGGGGTAAACGATCATAACGGCATCCCTTGCGGCAGTGCTGTAACCTGCCAGAAAGAAGGAATCCACAACGTTATACAGCGCCTGCACCAGCATGGAAAAGATAGCGGGAAGCGACATACTGATGAGCAATCTTCCTACGGGGCTTTCCCCCATTTTTCTTGAACGTTCTTCTTTCATATCTCTATACAAAACAACAGTCCGTACGAAGCCTCGCGCGGACCCTTTCTCCTTTCCGTAATAGTATACCGCATTTTGGCACATTTTGTCAAGCAGTTCAAACGCCGCCGCACCCAAATAGCCCTGCCCTGCACACCAAGCATAGCACAAAAAGCCTTTTGGGCAGGCATGGCGCAAAAAAAAGCAGGCACCCCCAAAAAGGGCACCTGCCGCTATCCGTAATAATTTTTAGGCAAAAAGGGCTGTGGCTCTGCCTTCGGTGGCTTTACAAAATACCGCCACAAGGGAAGCCGTACAGCGAAAGAGGCAGGGCTTGTGGCTTTTGCCTGCGGAATCCTACCCCCGTTACGCTAAAAAACGGGTTAAATCCACCACGCCTCGGTGTCGTTGCGCTCCTTTATGATGACCTCCTGCAAAAGGGCAACCGCCTTTTCCAGCCCCTCCTTCGGTGTCATCAGGCTATCCTCGTGCTCGATGCTCATCACGTGGTCGTAGCCCGCCAGACGCAGAGCAGAAGCAATGCGCTTCCATTCGAGTGCGCCGTGACCGTAGCCCACCGAGCGGAAAATCCAGCTGCGGTTTGCCTCGTCTGCATACGATTTGGTATCCAGCACGCCGTTTACACGCACGTTGCGCTCGTTGATTTCGGTATCCTTTGCGTGGAAGAAGTAAATGGCGCCCTTCATTGCGTCGATGGCGCTTAAAATATCGATGCCCTGCCAGAACAGGTGCGAGGGGTCTAAGTTTGCGCCGAGCATACCGTCTACCGCGTGCAGACGGAGCAGCGTTTCGGGGTTATACACCGCAAAGCCGGGGTGCAGCTCTAACGGGATGTATTTTACGCCTGCCTCACGGGCAAAGGCGCATTTTTTCTGCCAGAAGGGGATTAAAACCTAGTTCCACTGATAGTCTAAAATTTCGGAGAAATCGTTGGGCCAGGGGCAGGTTACCCAGTTGGGCTTATCGCCCTTGCCGTCGCCGGGACAGCCCGAAAAGGTGACCACACGCTCTACGCCAAGCTGACCCGCAAGCACGCAGGCGGCGTCGAAATCCTCAATAAAGCCCTTTGCAATATCGGGATTGGGATGCACCATATTTCCGTGCACCGAAAGCGCAGACAGGGTGATGCCGTATTTTTTGAGCAGCTCTAAAAGTGCCTCTCTTGCGGCTTTATCCTTGCTGAGCAGCTTTGCATCTGCGTGCGCAGTGCCGGGGAAGCCGCCCACCCCAAGCTCTAAGCAATCCACGCCGATAGAGCGCAGATATTTTAAGCTATCCTCTAAGCTCATACCCGCAAGCACGGGGCTGAAAACACCAAGCTTCATAATTGTACCACTCCTTTGCTATGGTTTACCCTATCATTATACCCTATTTCCACGCACGTTGCAATAGAATAACGCCGTTTTATTTGCAAAAATTGCTTTTTGCCCTGTTTTTCCCCTGTGCGGGGCGTGCTGACCTTAAATGCCGACGCATTCCTTTTCGCAAAAGGCTTCTTTTTTAATTTATGGCGTCTGCGTACAGATTTATTGACGGATTGCCCCCTTTCGTGGTATAATATTGGCAAAGATACGGAGGTGAATGCCGCTATGAGCATAGCCGATAGAATTTTCAAGGCCAATATGCAGGATATTTTAGAAAACGGTGTGTGGGATACCGACCTGAAGGTGCGTCCGCATTGGGAGGACGGCACGCCTGCGCACACCGTAAAGAAATTCGGCATTGTAAACCGCTACGACTTGCAGGAGGAATTTCCCATTCTTACCCTGCGCCGCACCGCGTTTAAGAGCTGTATTGATGAGCTTCTGTGGATATGGCAGAAAAAATCCAACAACATCCACGATTTAAGCAGTCATATCTGGGATAGCTGGGCGGACGAAACGGGCAGCATCGGCAAGGCGTACGGCTATCAGCTTGGCGTGAAGCATATCTACCGCGAGGGAGAATTCGACCAGGTGGACCGTGTGCTTTACGACCTGAAAAACAATCCGCAGAGCCGCCGCATTATGACCAACCTGTATAATTTTGCCGACCTGCACGAAATGGGGCTTTACCCCTGTGCCTACTCTATGACCTTCAACGTGAGCGGCAACCGCCTGAACGCCATTCTCAATCAGCGCTCGCAGGATATGCTCACCGCAAACAACTGGAACGTGGCGCAGTACGCCGTTCTGGTGCATATGATGGCGCAGGTTTCGGGGCTTGAAGCAGGCGAGCTTGTGCACGTGATTGCGGACGCACACATCTACGACCGCCACGTACCCATTGTGAAAAAGCTTCTGGAGCTTCCCGAATACCCCGCACCCACCTTTGCCATCAATCCCGACGTAAAGGATTTTTATCAGTTTACCAAGGCTGACTTTACCCTTACCGACTATCAGTTCCACAAGCTGGAAGAAAAAATCGAGGTAGCAATATGATGAAGCTGATTGCCATCGTGTGCGCAGACGAAAAAAACGGAATCGGCAAAAACAACGACCTTCTGTTTTCGCTCCCCACCGATATGAAGTTTTTCAGACAGACCACCAAGGGCCACACCGTGATTATGGGCGAGCGCACGCTTGCCTCTCTGCCCGGCGGCAAGCCCCTTAAAAATCGCGACAATATTGTGCTTTCGCCAAGCCTTAAAGGCGAGGGCTTCACCGTTGTCAGCGATTTAGACGCCCTCTTTGCCCTGTTAAACGCACGGGAGGGTGACGCCTATGTGATGGGCGGGGCGATGACATACGCCTCTCTTCTGCCCTACACAAGCGAGGTTCTGCTCACACGCGTGCAGGCAGACGGAGAAGCCGAGGTGTTTTTCCCTGCGCTCGACGACTTCATTTTAGAGAGCGAAAGCGCACCCGTAACCGAAAACGGCTACACCTTTACCTTCTGCAAATACGTCAGGAAGTAAGCTTTTGGCTCTTACCCATTGATACAAAAAAACAAGCGATGCACGAAAGCCTCTCAACAGTTGACTGCATCGCTTTTTCTTTTGGCAAATATCTATCACGCAAAGGGCTTGTTCGGGCTCGCAACGATAGATACGCCCCTTGCCCGCTTTCTGCAAAAATCAGCCTGTAAGAGGATAACCTGCCTGCCGCAGATTGTTTTTTGGCGCGTGCCTTCTATAAGCACAAAAAAAGAGCGTTCGCATCTGAACGCTAATCGTGATCTTCCCGAAGGGGATATACGGCCTCCAAAGCCATGCAACTTCCTGAAGCTGCACGTCCGACATTCGTCTGATTTTCATTTCTGTTGCCATGCTTTTCTCCTTGTTTTGATTTTTGTTTTCTGTTTGTTGATTTGCTTCTTCTGCAATCATCGGCATCACCACCTTTCAAGTTTTTATGTAGGGCGGCTTTTTGCAAAACAAAAAGACCCGTATCTGTTTTTGCATACGAGTCACGAAAACACCAAAAAGCGAACGGCACTTGTTCGCTTAAAACTGATGCTCCGTGCCTTACATATGTAAATTCAGATACGAGTCTTTATCAAAACTC
>JAFQWR010000040.1 GCA_017407365.1 Clostridia bacterium | reverse complement strand
TACCGCTGCCCGTAACACCGAGCAAAACCTGCGTACGCAAGCCATCTGCAACGCCCTGCACCAGCCCCTCGATTGCCTCGGGCTGATCGCCGCTTGGCTGATAGGGCGCAACCAATTCAAATTTTCTCTGCTCCAACCACCTTCACCTCCCTTTCAGGTGTTAAAACAAGGCAAGCAGCCCCTTGGTAATAAGAATACCCAACAGTGCCGTTGCCACCGTAAGCAAAACCTTAAACAGGATTTGCCTTCTGATATTTTCAATTTCTCTGCGATACCCCACGCCCTTTGCCAAAAGCGTAAGACAATAGTAGGGAGTCTGACTGCGATATGAGCGTACAACGTCAAGATATCCGTCTGACTGCAAGGCAAGCAGCATACGCTCTACCCCTCTGCCATCCACCGACATCCGCTTGCGGACAAGACGCAAAAGCTCCTCCTCCAGAATCAGGCAGGCGTGTCTTGCGCCGCATTGCTCGTTGAGCAACGAAAGAAGCTCCTTTTCTCTGATGCTCAGCATAGCGCACGCCCCAGCCATAAGGCTATCATACCGCCCACTGCTCCGGATAAAACGTTGAATGCAATACGCCTCAATGCGGCACTGAGCCTTTTTTTCTGCTCGTTGATATCCTCTTCGCAGTATATCCGCCCCTTGGGCAGGGGCGCTAAGCAACGGAGGCGCTATCGCGGTATTTAACAGCGATATACCTCCCCTCGCATAAAAAGTCAAGCATCATGGCAAGCCCCTCACCATCCACGCCCTGCTTCGCAGAAAAAGCCTGCAAAAGCTCGTCCGTGCCAAAAATACGGAAGCTGCCCTCAGCTGAGTTACCGTGTATAAACTTCAAAAGACGATCGGTTCTGCTATCTAACATACCGTTAGTTTGCCCCGATCGTCCTTAAGTTATGAATTATTGCTCAACACGGATCAGGCTTTCCACACTTTTTACCTCATCCAGCTGCTTTAAGCCCTCGATGGCACGGCTCATATCGTTTTCTTCCGTTTGGTGCGTAATAAAAATGACCGTTGCAAAGCCATCCTTTGATTCTCCCTTTTGCAAGACCTCGCGAATGCCCACGCCGTTTTCTCCCAGCACGCCCGCAACACGGCTGAGCGCACCCTTTTGGTCGGATACAAACAGACGCAGATAGTATTGCGAAAGGAAATTGGTATTGATTTTTACCGCCTCAGCGGGGTCATCCGTGTTGCGGAAGGGCGCATACCACGGCTCGGAGCGGGTGGCGGCATAGCAGATATCGCTTACAACAGCAGACGCCGTGGGAAGCGAGCCCGCACCTCTGCCGTACAGCATGATATCATCCACCATATCCCCATGCAAAAGCACGGCATTGAAGGGGCCGTCTACCGAGGCAAGGGGATGCGTTTTACTGACAAATGCAGGATGCACACGCGCCTCTACACCCTTTTCGGTGTTTTTGGCAATTGCCAGAAGCTTCAGCACATAGCCAAGCTCTGCCCCCAGACGGATATCCACTGCCTGCACGTCGGTGATGCCCTGACGGAACACATCCGAAACGGTGACACGCTCGGAAAGAGCAAGCGAGCTTAGTATTGCAATTTTGTAGCTTGCATCATAGCCCTCGACATCTGCCGTGGGATCTGCCTCTGCAAAGCCGCATTCCTGCGCCTGCCTCAGGGCGGTGGCGTAGTCTGAGCCCTCCTTGCTCATCTTGGAAAGAATATAATTTGTGGTACCGTTGATGATACCCACCATGCTCTGCACATTGTTTGCCTGCATACCCTCGGTAAGCGTACGGATAATCGGCACACCGCCCACACAGGACGCCTCGAAATACAGCCCCACATGATTGCGCCTTGCATACGTTTCGAGCTCTGCCCAGCATTTGCTGATCAGCTCTTTATTGGCGGTTACCACCGATTTGCCGTTTTTCAGCGCGGCGGTGATAAAGGTTTTTGCAGGCTCAATGCCGCCGATTACCTCAACCACCACATCTACGGCAGGATTCCCAACCACCTCGGCAATGCTTGCGGTGATCTTTCTCTCCTCGATGCCAAGCATTCTTGCACGCTCCGGGTTGATTTCCAGAACCGCCTCTACCTGCACGTCAAGATTCTGCGATTTTGCAATACGGTCATGATTTTCGGTCAGTACACGGTAGGTTCCGCTACCCACAACACCTAAGCCTAAAATTGCAACGCCAACTTTTTTCATACGTACTCCTTTGATGTAAAGCTGTAATCAGATTATCTGTTATAATGATCCTTGTTTATCTCGTAAAGCATTCTGAGCCCCTGCAGGGTGAGCGTTTTATCGATACAATCAAAAATAGAGCCATCGGAAGCAATCAGCTCTGCAAAGCCACCCGTGGCAATGACGTGCACGTTGGCAAAGCTCATCTCACGCTTGATTTTTTCCACAATATACTTCACCATGCCCGTAAAGCCGTATACGATACCCGACTGCATATTGCTGACGGTGTTTTTACCCACACCACGCTCAGGCTTTACCAGCTCGATACGGGGCAGCTTGGCGGCATTTTGCGTGAGCGCCTCGGTGGTGATCTTGATACCGGGGCAAATGACGCCGCCCACAAAATCGCCCTCCTCGTTGATTACGTTAAAGGTGGTGGCGGTGCCGAAATCCACTACAATTGCAGGGCCACCGTATTTTTTGTATGCGGCAAGGGAGTTGACGATACGGTCTGCACCAACCTCCTTGCTGTTTTCATAGCGCACATTCACGCCCGTTTTAATCCCCGGGCCAACCACAAGAAGCGGCTTCTGACAGTAATAGCTCACCATATGCTCTAAGGTGTAGTTCAGCGAGGGAATTACACTCGACATAATGGCGCCCTCGATACGGTGAGGATCCAGGCCTGCGTGCTCGAACATACTCTTCAGAAAAACGCCGTATTCATCTGCCGTTCTGCCCGCCTTGCTTTCGAGCCTCCAGCTTCTGAGCAGCGTTTCCCCTTCAAAAACACCCAATTTGATATTGGAGTTACCAACGTCCATAACTAATATCATAGTAAACACCTCAAAGCCACAAATTATTTCCGTTATCTTTGAAAGATACGCGCACGCTTCAGCCCCTTGACCAGCACGGGAACACAAAGCACGTTCACAGCAATTTCAATTACAAAATTGACACTGATGATGGTGACGGCTATCTTCTGAAAGACATCTCCGCTACCGAACACTCCCAGCATGGTGCATACCAGAAGGGTATTTGTCAGCACACCGACTGCGGCAGCAAGAGCGGCGGCAAGCCATCCCTTTTGGGGCAACAGCCTGCAAAAGCCCTTATAGCTGAAAAAGGCAGTAAAGCCAATGCAGACACGCGGCGCAACCGATATCAGCGGATTGCGGAAATTGCTTGTCCACACGCCGTTCATATTGACAAAATCCGGCAAGAGCCATGCATATAAAAAGCTCGTGATACCAAAAAAGGTGCTGACCCAGACGGCAAGCTGCCATTTTTCTGAGGAGATACAAAGCGTCAGCATAACAAGCAGCGTCAGCACGGCAATGCGCACGGGCAACCCAATGCGGGAAATCCACGCGTCCAGCGTATATGCCACTAAAATCAAGGCGGCAGACACAGCCGCATAGGTTACGGTTTTTGTTTTCATAAAAGCCTCCCATCGGGCTCCTTTAAGGGATGCCCGCAGTAATAACAGATTGGTGATACATTGCAATGCAGTACGGCTGCAATCCAAACATACCGTCTGCATAATTATTATAGCAAATACGCAAATAAAAGACAACTAATTGAGCATAAAAATCGAATAATTCAGGCTAATCAAATAGCTTATACCCACTATAAATAAAACGAATACCACCCCTGCCGCAAGGCGGTAGCTAAACAGTCTGCGCAGGTCTGCCACCCCTGCCGTCCACGAAAGCAAAAGAGAAATCAACGATGCCCACAGACATTTTAAGGTGAAGAAAAACAGCACGGTCAGCCCGCAGAGCGCAATATGAAACAGACTGAAAAGCAGAACATACCTGCTTTCCATACACCGCAGGGGCAACAAAACCAAAGCCGCCGAAACGGCAATGTAAACGACACTTATGCCCCATTTTTGCAGACAGTACGACGGCTTATTCAGCCCCCGATACCAATGCAGATCAAACCTTTGCAGTGCGTGCAATATCAGCAGGTAAATGACAAATAACGATGCCGCGGCAATGAAGCAAACGGCTTTTTTTGTACTCTGTCGCAAAACGCTCCCTCCTATATGCTCCGCAATTAGCCTATGCAATCTTCCGCAGGGATTTGTCACCTTTTTTGAAAAAGATGCGTATTGTGAAATAGACGGAGAAACAAAAACGTCTGCAACAATTCTTTATAGGAGGAAACGAAGTATGTTTGGTGGATGCAATACGGGCGGCTGCGGTGGCAACTGGTATATGCTGCTTCTCATCCTGATGCTTTGCTGTAACGGCAACGGAAACGGCGTGGACATTTGTAGCTGTCTGCCCTTACTGCTGATTCTGTGCTGCTGCACGGGTGGCACGGGCAACTCAGTTGGTTGCTCGGGCGGCTGTAGCGCTTTCAAATAAAAGCGTACATAACAAGCCATCCCTCCTGCTACACAAAAAGGGCTTGATCTGTTGTAGATCAAGCCCTTTACCCTTTGCTTTCATACATATGCACTCTGCATATCAATCACACCTGCCTATTTACGGAAAAATGCAGTAAGTCTTTTGTACACAGAGCAACTTAAAAAATTCCTCTGCCAAAAAGCAAATCAGTTTTCTTCGGAATCCTTGCTCCTGCCACTGCGACAGACTGCCTCATGCAGCAGATATTCTATCTGCCCGTTTACCGACCTGAAATCGTCCTCTGCCCACGCAGCTATGGCATCATAAAGCTTTGCTGAAAGCCGCAACGGTACTTGCTTCTTCTCTGCCATATCAGTAAAGTGAGCCCGAGTTTACAACAGGCTGTGCATCGTGATTTCCGCAAAGAACAACCAAGAGATTTGAAACCAT
>JAFQWR010000039.1 GCA_017407365.1 Clostridia bacterium | reverse complement strand
GCAATCCCCTTCCGTACCTCAGATATTCACATCGAGCCCTTTGAAAAAATCGTTCGTGTACGCTACCGTATCGACGGCGACTTGCAGGACAGAGCGGAGTTTTTGATTGAATCCTACCCCGCTATCTGCGCCCGTCTGAAAATTCTGGCAGGTCTGAACATTGCAGAGCGCCGTATTCCGCAGGACGGCCGTATCAATCTGAACATCAACGGAACGGAATACGACTTCCGTGTATCCACCCTCCCCACCGTTTACGGCGAGAAATTTGTTATCCGTATTCTGGATAAAACGGCATTCCGCTTTACCCGTACCGAGCTTGGCTTCACCCCGGAGGAAAACAGCACCATTGATAAGATTCTTGCGCACCCCTACGGCATCGTGCTGATTACCGGACCTACGGGCTGCGGTAAATCCACCACGCTGTATTCCTTCTTAAAGGAGCTGAACCGCCCCGAGGTAAACATCGTCACCGTTGAGGACCCTGTTGAATACACCCTGCAGGGCATCAACCAGACACAGGTCAACGCAAAGGCAAACATGACCTTTGCAAGTGCGCTCCGTTCTATTCTGCGTCAGGACCCGAACATTATCATGATCGGTGAGGTTCGTGACGAGGAAACCGCACAGATTGCAATCCGTGCGGCAATCACCGGTCACTTGGTGTTCTCTACCCTGCACACCAACGACGCACCCGGCTCCGTTTCCCGTCTGATGGATATGGGCGTTCAGTCCTATCTTGTAGCGGACTCCCTTGTGGGCGTTATCTCTCAGCGTCTGGTTAAGAGGCTCTGCCCCGTATGCAAAAAGAAAGGCAAAACCAATCCCCGAGAGATGGAAATCTTAGGTCTTGATCAGCCGATCAACATCTGCCGCCCGCAGGGCTGTCAGTTCTGCAACAACACCGGCTATAAGGGACGTATTGCAGTACACGAGGTTATGTACCTTTCGGATGAGCTGCGCGAAATGATTACCAAGCGTATGTCGCACGAGGAAATCAGCGCACAGGCAGAAAAAGACGGCATGGTGACTCTGTTTAACGCCTGCCGCAACTACGTGTTAAAGGGCATCACCAGCATTGCTGAGCTTTTATCCATTGCGGACGATTAACCGTAAAAACAAATGGGCTTTCCTGCGAATCGGGAAAGCCCTTCTTTTTTGCTATCTGATTATTCCCGATGCGAAATAACATCGATATGCGCACCGCAAGGAAATACTCTCACCGAAGCCAACAGCGAAAAAAAGCCCCTTTTTACCCCTTAAAGCGCACATTCCTTCTCTGCTTCTTTAAGTAAGGCGCTTTTGAAGAGCAAAAACAACACCAATATTCCTCTGCTTCCGTTTGCTGTTTTTTGAAAGCAAAATAAAAATCCCTCAGGCGAAATGCCCGAGGGATTCTTGTTTCTTATTCGTCGTAATCGTCGTCGTAATCATCATCAAAGAGGTCGTCGTCCTCTTCGATAACGGGAGTAGAGTATTTTTTATCTACTGCCACAACGGGAGTGATGGAGCGGTAATCACGAACACCCGTACCTGCGGGGATAAGCTTACCGATGATAACGTTTTCTTTCAGACCGATCAGCGGGTCGATCTTGTTGCGGATAGCGGCTTCAGTCAGCACGCGCGCGGTTTCCTGGAATGCAGCAGCTGCAAGGAAGGAATCGGTTGCAAGCGAAGCCTTTGTGATACCGAGAAGGGTACGCTTAGCGGTTGCAGGTCTGCCACCGTTTTCAAGCGTTCTTAAGTTCTCCTCCTCGAATCTGAAGATATCCACAAGCTCGCCGGGAAGAATATCGGTATCGCCAACATCCTCTACCTTTACCTTGCGGAGCATCTGACGAACGATGATTTCTACGTGCTTATCGTTGATTTCTACACCCTGGTTGCGGTAGGTTGCCTGTACCTCTTTGGTCAGGTATTCCTGCACGCCCTTAACACCGAGGGTTTTTAAGATATCGTGGGGATTTACCGAGCCGCCGGTAAGAACTGCGCCGGGCTCTACCTTGTCGCCATCCTCTACCTTCAGCTTTGCACTGAACGGAATGATGTAGTCGTGCTCTTCACCCTCTTTGGTGATAATCTTAACTACACGCATACCCTCACGCTCAGTCATACGAACGGTGCCGGTGTATTCACATACGATTGCAACGCCCTTGGGCTTTCTTGCTTCGAAAAGCTCTTCGATACGGGGTAAACCTTGGGTAATATCGTCTGCCGATGCAACACCGCCCGTGTGGAAGGTACGCATGGTAAGCTGAGTACCGGGCTCACCGATGGACTGTGCCGCAATGGTACCGACAGCCTCGCCCACGCGAACGGGCGTGATGTCTGCCATGTTACGGCCGTAGCACTTCACGCAGATACCCTGCTTAGCCTTACAGGTAAGAACGCTACGGATAAGAACCTCTTTGATGCCTGCTCTTTCTACTGCAACAGCCTGCTCCTCAGAGATCATGGTGTCTGCGGGAACGATTACATTACCCTCGGCATCTACAACGTCATCAACGGTATATCTGCCTACGATACGGTCACGCAGCGGCTCGATGATTTCCTTTTCGTTGTCGCCCGTGATAGCGGAAACAAGCGTTCCCTTGGGCTTTTCACCTGCGGAAGCAAAGCAGTCTTCCTCACGGACAATAACCTCTTGCGCAACGTCGACCAGACGTCTGGTAAGATAACCCGAGTCAGCCGTTTTAAGTGCCGTATCGGCAAGACCTTTACGACCACCGTGCGAAGAAATGAAGTATTCCAATACCGAAAGACCTTCACGGAAGGATGCTCTTACAGGAACCTCAATGATTTTACCGGAAGGATTACTCATCAGACCACGCATACCTGCGAGCTGACGGATCTGGTGGATGTTACCACGAGCACCGGAGTTTGCCATCATCCAGATGGGGTTGAATTCATCTAAGCCTGCCTTCAGGGCATCGGTAACCTTTTCGGTAACCTCCGACCAGATGGAAACGATCCATTTATAACGCTCGTCAGCAGACAGCAGACCGTCACGGTAGCCGTCTTCTACAACACGAACCTTTTGCTCTGCCTCTTGGATCAGCGTTTTCTTCAGCTCGGGGATATGCATATCGAATACCGAGGTGGTGATAGCGCCGACAGTGGAGTATTTATAACCCATTGCCTTGATCTTATCCAGCATATCAGCAGTTACGGTTGCACCCTTCTTCTTGAAGCAAGCCTCAACAATCTGCTGCAGCTTTTTCTTGCCGACCAGATCGTCGATTTCAAGCTTCAGGTAATCCTCCTTCGTTTCACGCTTGGTGAAGCCGAGATCCTGAGGAATGGATTCGTTGAACAGCAGCTTACCGACGGTGGTACGGATGATGCCCGTAACCGTTTCCTCACCAACCTGCTTGGTCATACGAACGTTGATGATGGATTGCAGCTCAATCTGCTTGCACTGATAAGCCATAACGGCTTCTTCTTTATCCTTGAAGTAACGGCCTTCCTTCAGCACGGTGCCGTTTTCATCCTTCAGCTCGCCGCCAAGCGCACCGTTTTTGGTGATGGTAAGATAGTACGAACCGATGACCATATCCTGCGTGGGGCTCATAACGGGCTTACCGTCGGAAAGCTTTAAGATGTTGTTCGTAGAGAGCAACAGGAAGCGAGCCTCTGCCTGTGCCTCGATGGAAAGAGGTACGTGCACTGCCATCTGGTCGCCGTCGAAGTCTGCGTTGAATGCGCCGCAAACCAAGGGATGCAGTTTAATTGCACGACCCTCGATCAGCACAGGCTCAAACGCCTGAATAGACAGACGGTGCAGGGTGGGCGCACGGTTGAGCATTACGGGATGGTCCTTGATGACCTCCTCTAAGATATCCCAGACGATGGGTTTGCCGCGCTCTACCATACGCTTTGCGCTCTTGATGTTGTGCGATTGGTTCATTTCAACCAGACGCTTCATTACAAAGGGCTTAAACAGCTCGATTGCCATTTCCTTGGGCAGACCGCACTGATACAGCTTTAACTCAGGACCAACGACGATAACCGAACGGCCGGAGTAGTCTACACGCTTACCTAACAGGTTCTGACGGAAACGTCCGGATTTACCCTT
>JAFQWR010000038.1 GCA_017407365.1 Clostridia bacterium | reverse complement strand
GCCAACTACCGTGCGAAAAGCTGAGGAACCCATGTATCACGCTCTCATTTTACTCTCTGTGGCGATGTTCGGCGGCGGCTTTGCGCTCAACGAGCAGTACCGCAGAAAAAGGGGAGATTCCCTTTCGGTCAGTCTGGAATTTTCTGCGATAGGCGCAACGGCGGGATTTTTTATACTGCTTGCCGCAAACCGCTTCCGCATAGAATGCACCCCCTTCACCCTTGTGATGGCGCTTCTTTCCACCCTGCTGGGCATTGGCTACACCTTTTTTTCCTTCAAGGCGTTTCAGTACGTCAACCTTTCGCTGTACTCCCTCTTTTCCATGCTCGGCGGCATGGCGTTGCCCTTTTTGCAGGGCATTCTGTTCTATAACGAGGGGATAACGGTGGCAAAGGCGCTGTGCTTTGCGTTTATTCTCGCGGCTCTGCTTTTAACCGTAGAGAGGGGCAAGGGCAAAACAGGCATTGGCTACTGCCTTGGCGTGTTTGTGCTGAACGGAATGTCGGGCGTGCTTTCCAAGCTGTTTACCTCGCTCCCCTACGAAAAGGCGAGCGCAACGGGCTATTCGCTGATGATTGCAATATGCACGGCAATTCTTTCGCTCGTGCTGCTCTTTGTGCTTCTTGCGGCAAGGAGGCGAAGCGGTGAGGAAAGGGGCTCTGCCGCCATAGGCAAGCCTACGGCAGTCTGTGCCGCCGTCGGTGCGGCAAACGGCGTTATCAACCGCGTTGCCAACCTTTTGCTGGTGATTGCCCTTGCGCACGTGCAGGCGTCGGTGCAATATCCCATGGTTACGGGCGGCGTGATTATCGTAAGCACCGCCATTGCATTTTTCGGCAAAAGCAAGCCCTCAAAAAGGGAGCTTTGCTCGGTGGTGCTTGCCTTTGCGGGGCTTATGATTCTGTTTCTTCTGCCCTTTTAACATAAGGGGCATACGGCTTTCGGTCCGGGCGCACGCTGTGCTTTTGAAAGCGCACCGCCCCCAAGCCGTGTAATATCTGAAAAAGGCGGCGCCGTGCAGGGCTTTTGCCCCTATCGCACCGCTTGAATGGGAGGGCTTATGAAAAAATTGAAAATCGGCGTATTCGGCGCAGGCAGGGGCGTGGACCTTGCAAAGAGCTTTATGCTGCTCAACTGCGAAATCGTTGCCCTGTGCGACTTCCACACGGAGCGTCTTGCAGAGGGCAGGCGTCTGCTGGGCGGCGAGGTTGCCACCTTTACCTGCTTTGATGACTTTATCAAAACGGAGATGGACGCCGTGATTTTAGCAAACTACTTTCACGAGCATACCCCCTATGCCATCCAATGTATGCAGAGGGGCATCCACGTGTTTTCGGAGTGCATCTCTAACGGCACGATGGCGGAGGGCGTGGAGCTGATCCGCGCGTTTGAAAAATGCAATGCGGTGTATATGCTTGCCGAAAACTATCCGCAGATGCTGTTCAACCGTGAAATGCACCGTCTGGCAAGGGGCGGAAGCCTTGGTAAAATTCTGTACGCCGAGGGAGAATACAACCACCCCAGTTCCCCCACGGACAGCGCATTTATGAAGCAATACAACTATTTTGAGGAGCATTGGCGCAACTACCTTGCCCGCACCTACTACGTCACCCATTCGCTTGGGCCCATTATGTGGGCAACGGGCGCAACCCCCCGCCGTGTGACTGCCTTTTCGGTATTCGCCCCCACAGAGAGCGACCAACCCAGCGCCTCCCGCGTGGGTGACCGTGCCTCGCTGATTATGACGCAGAACGACGACGGCTCGGTATTCCGCTTTACGGGCTGTGCGGCGTTCGGTGCGCACCACAACGCCTACCGTGTTTGCGGCACCAAGGGGCAGATAGAAAGCGTGCGTGGGCTTTCGCCACAGGTGATGCTACGCTACAACGATTGGGAAAAGCCCGAGGGTGCGGAGGAAATCCGTCTGTATACCCCCTCGTGGAACGACCCCGACGAGGAATTCATCATCCGAAGCGGACACGGCGGCGGCGACTACCTCACCGTACGCTACTTTATCGAGTGCGTGCGTGCAGGCAAGCAGCCCGAGCACCCCTTCGACGTTCACTCTGCGGTGGCGATGTCCTCCGTGGCAATCCTGGCGCACCGCTCTGCCTTAGAGGGCGGCAAGCCGTATGAAATTCCCGATTTTACCCGTGAGGAATGGCGTGTGCGCTACGAAAACGACCGTCTTTCGCCCTTCCCCGGTAGCAACGGAGAAGCCCCCACCCTTCCCTGCTGTACGCAATCAGACTACGCCCCCACCGAGGCACAGCTGGAAGGCTATCGCAGACTGATAAAAAATTGAGCCAAAACAACCAGCAAGGAGCAGAAGACGCATTGCCTCTGCTCCTTTTTTTTACGGTAAAAGCTATGCCGGCTCCTGCGCGAGAAAAAGGCATATCCGCTGATAGCAAAAGGGCAAGGGGTTTTCCCTCGCCCGTAGCGTTTGCTCTTTTTACCGACTGATGTCAGCTCTCTGCAATCAGCCTTGTCAGCACCTTGCCAAGCCGCAGAGAGAGCCTGTGCACAAATCTGCCCTGCTCCTCTGTGAAGCGGTACGCATCCACCGCCGCCTCCGTTTCTGACCGAAGCAGGTACACCGCACGGAGGGTATGCAGCTCCTTTTGCACCCGCCTCAGCCTTGCCGCCGCCACAAACAGACAGCCCTCCACAAGCGCATCCCTTGCCGCGCGGTCGCCTGCCTGCTTTTTTGCGCCAAGCTCCTGTATCTGCGCATCAGTCAAACGGTTTTTTGCCGCCGCTTCAAAAAAATCCGCCACGGTGATATACATATTTTTACACTCCTTTCCCTGCTTGGGAAATTTTTCTTCTACTCTCTATATCAACCGAAGCAGAAGAAAATAAACGCCTTTGCCCTTATTTTGCCCCTTTGCGGCTGAAAAAAGAGAAATCCCCACCTTGCGCCCTTTTTTGTGGCGGTATATTTTAAGGGAGCAGAAGCCCCTTTTCTCTTTCCTATTTGCGACATTTGTGCTATAATAAATACAGTAGCCAGCCTTGGCTTTATGGAGGAAGCACTATGAAAACCAAGCTTACCGCACGCTTTATGTGGGCGCTTGCGCTGTTCAGCCTGATCGGGCAGGTGGCGTGGGTGGTGGAGAATATGTATTTTAACGTATTCATCTACAAGATGTTCAACGCCTCTGAAAACGACATCGCTCTGATGGTATCTGCCTCTGCCGTTGCGGCAACGCTGACCACCGTGCTGATGGGTGCGCTTTCGGATAAAATCGGCAAGCGCAAGCTGTTTATCTGCGGCGGCTATATTGCGTGGGGCTTATCGATTACCGCCTTTACGCTTTTGCGCACGGATATCATTGGGGCAATCTTCCCCATGGCGGCATCTGCCTCTGCCGTTGCCATTACGCTGACCATCGTTTTAGACTGCGTGATGACCTTTTTTGGCTCTACCGCAAACGACGCCGCCTTCAATGCGTGGGTCACCGACTCCACCGATTCCACCAACCGCGGCACGGTTGAGGGCGTAAACTCCATGATGCCCCTCGTGGCAATTTTAGTGGTGTTTGGCGGCTTTATGTTCTTTGACTTAGAGCAGGCAGGCAGCTGGACGGCTATCTTTATCATCATCGGCGCGGTAGTGCTTGCCGTGGGCATTCTTGGTTTGTTTCTGATCAAGGACCCCGACATCACCCCCACCAAGACGGGGTATTTTGACAACATCCTCTACGGCTTCCGCCCCTCTACGGTAAAGGCAAACCCCATGCTCTACCTGATGCTTGCCGCATTCACCGTGTTCAATATCTCCATTCAGGTGTTTATGCCCTACCTCATCATCTACTACGAGGTATCCCTCGGCATGACCGATTACGTGCTGATTATGGCGCCTGCCATCATCGTGGCGGCGGTTGCCACCTTCTTCTGGGGCAAGGTATACGACAAAAAGGGCTTCTCCTTTTCTGCCGTGATTGCGCTTTGCTCTCTTGCCCTGGGCTACATTCTGCTGCTTTTTACCAAAACCACCGTACCCGTGTTTATCGGCTCGCTGTTTATAATGAGCGGATACCTTGCCGGCATGGCGGTGTTTGGCTCTGCCATCCGCGATTACACCCCTGTGGGCAAGGCAGGAATGTTCCAGGGGCTTCGCATCTTCTCGCAGGTACTTATCCCCGGCGTCATCGGCCCGTTTATCGGCTCGCTCGTGCTGAAAAACGCGGATAAAATCGTCAACAACGACGGCACGCAGTCCTTTATCCCCAACGCAAGCATCTTCCTTGCCGCACTCATCGTGATTGCTGTGCTGGTGCCCCTTCTGGTGCTTGTGATTCAGCGCATCAGAAGGCCAAGGGAAAATAAGCGCGAGGAAGGCGAATAATCCAAACAGAAACCGTTTGCACAGAACGCACAGGAGGCAGAGCAAAACGCTCTGCCTCCTTTTATTTTGTAGAAGTAATTGCCTTCAAGAAGCTCTGCCTTGATGCCAAGGAGTGGAAAACGCTTTTTCTTTTGTTCAGACTTTTATTCGGTATTACTGAAAGAGTTTGCCTTTATATGAAAACGGTTCACTGCTGAAAAAGCCACAGCAAAAAAGGTTGGTGGATGCTTTGGGAAGATGCATTGGAATTATACGCCCTTTTTCTGCTTAACGCTTGGGGAAACGCAGCAGTTTTATACAGCGCTTTCGTGGGGCGCACTCTCTTCTTTTATCTACCCAAGGTAGAATTTGGCACAAAACACGAAAGCAAAGCGCAACAATTCTACCAATAGGGGGTTTACTTTTGCTTTTGCGTGTGCTATAATAATGCAAAGGAGCGCAAACGCTCTTCGGATAAAAGGCAAAGGAGCCGTGTATGGACGCAAAAAGCATTGGTGCAACGATTGCACATCTCCGCAAGCGGATGGGCCTCACACAGGCAGAGCTTGCCGAAAGGCTGAACGTGAGCAACAAGGCGGTGAGCAAGTTGGAAAACGGATTGGGGTATCCCGATCTTTCGCTGTTCCCTCTGCTTTCCTCGCTGTTCGGCGTTTCGGTGGACTACCTGCTGATGCAAAAAAAGGGCATTACGGTTGCAGGCAGCATCATCGTGGACATCCTGAAAATCATAGAAAAATACCCCACGCCGGGCACGTTGGCGTACGTTACCTCGCTATCGCAGGCAGTGGGCGGCTGTGCGCCCAACACGGCAATCGACCTGGTGAAAATCGATCCGCATCTTTCCGTTTCCGTTTGCGGCAAGGTGGGCACGGACGAAAACGGACGCTTTATTTTAGGCGAGCTGCAAAAGCACGGTGTGAACATCGACCGCATCATCTCCACCCCCACCGCACCCACGAGCTTTTCGGACGTGATGAGTCTGCCGCAGGGCGAGCGTACCTTCTTCCACGTGAAGGGCGCAAACGCCTGCTTTGCCCCCGAGGAAATCGACGTAAAGGGCTTGAACTGCGACATCCTGCACATCGGGTATCTGATGCTACTCGACCGCTTCGACTGCCCCGACCCCGAATACGGCACGGCAATGGCAAGATTTTTGCATCGGGTGCAGGAGGCAGGCATCAAGACCTCGATAGACACCGTGAGCCGTGAGGGCGCAGACTACAAAACCACCGTTCTGCCTGCTCTGCCCTATTGCGACTACGTGATTATCAACGAGCTGGAATGTTGCAGTATCTGGGATATTCCCCCGCGCAACGAGGAGGGCAGTCTGAACGTGGCAGGAATTTTGCTTGCCATGGAGAAAACGGCGCAGGCAGGCGTAAGGCGCAAGGTGATTGTGCACGCACGCGAGGCTTGCTTTTTGTACGACGTAAAGAGCGGAAAAACGGTTTCTGCACGCTCGCTTGCTATTCCCAAGGAGGAAATGAAGGGCAACACGGGCGCAGGCGACGCCTTTTGCGCAGGGTGCCTGTACGCCTTTTACAACCACTACCCGGACACCAAGGTGCTGGAATTTGCCTCTGCCGCCGCGGCGTGCAATCTGTTTGCCGCAAACACCGTGGACGGTATGCGCTCTAAGGACGAAATTTATGCTTTGGCAGAAAAATACGGGAGGCTTTCATGAAAAAAAGCGAATATTTACAGCAGGTGGAGCGTGCGCTCGTCTATTATCAGAGGGCGGGCATCGTGCTTACCGAAGAGGAAAAGCAACGCATTGAGGTTGCGGACTTTGGCTTAGGCGCAGTAAATGACGTGGGTCTGCAACTGCTCACCTACATCAACACAGAGCGTGTCTGCGCCAAGGAAATGGTGCTTCTGCCCCATCAGACCTGCCCCGAGCATAAGCACGTGCCAACGGGCGGCGCCGCAGGCAAGGAGGAAACCTTCCGCTGTCGCTACGGCAAGGTATATCTCTACGTTACGGGCGAGGGAAGCAAAGAGGATATTGCCGCACATCTCCCCAAAACGGAGGTCAGCGTATTCCACGAGGTGATTCTTGCTCCCGGTGAGCAATACACCATTATGCCTGAAACGTGGCATTGGTTTCAGGCAGGCGAGGAGGGCGCAGTGATTTCTGAGTTCTCCACAAGAAGCACGGACGAAACGGACGTATTTACCGACCCCCGTCTTGTGCGTGCGGTAACCATTGAGGAATAAGGAGGGCTATTATGCTGGTAAGCTTAAACGAAATTCTGCCCAAGGCGCAAAAAGAGGGCTACGCCGTAGGGCTTTTTAACACCATAGACACCGATATGCTGGAGGGCGTGCTCTCCGCCGCCGAGGAGCTTCGCTCCCCCGTGATCATCGGCACCGCAGAGGTGCTTCTGCCCTACGGAGAGCTGAAGCTGATTGCTCCCTCGATTCTTGCCGCCGCACGCCGTGCAAGCGTGCCCGTAGCGGTGCATTACGACCACGGTCTTACCCTGAGCCGCTGCATTGAGGCGCTTTCGCTGGGATTTTCCAGCATTATGTACGACGGCTCCACCAAGCCCGTTGACGAAAACCTGCGTGAAACCCGTGAGCTGGTGCGCATTGCACACGCCTTTGGCGCAAGCGTAGAGGGCGAAATCGGGCACGTGGGCAACGTGGGCGAGGATGCAGAGAATTACACCACACCCGAGGAAGCGCGCGAATTTATCGCAAGCACGGGCGTTGACGCGCTTGCTATTGCCATCGGCACAGCACACGGCGCATACAAAACCAAGCCCAAGCTCGACATCGGGCGGCTGAAACAAATCCGCGCGGCGGTGGATACCCCCCTGGTTCTGCACGGCGGCTCGGGGCTAACGGACGAGGATTTCCGAAGCACGGTTGCAGGAGGCATTGCAAAAATCAACATCTTCACCGACCTGTGCGTGGCAGGCATTAAGGCTGTGAAGGAATGCCCCGAAAACGATTACCTGCTTGCAAGAAAAAGCAAGGTAGAGGCAATCCGTCAGGCAACCATGGCAAAAATGCGTTTGTTTGGCTCGGTGGGAAAGGCGTAAGAGGTAAATTTTCAGCAAAAAAAGAAAGAGAGCAAAACGGCTATCCGCCCCATGCTCTCTCTTTTTTTTATCCGAGCCTGTAATAACGGATATTCTTTCCGTTGCCCTCTCTTTTCAGCTCGCCCTCTGCAACCAATTTGCGTAGCGCACCCTCGATGGAGCTTATACTGAGCGAGGGGCAAAGCTCTCTGAGGTCTTGCTTTGAAAACCTGCCAACCCTTTGCATTGTTGCGCGGCGCACCGCTTCAAGTGCGGGCAGCTTTGTTTCTACAAGCGCAAATCTATCCTCAAAATCCTTATATGCCGCAAGTATTGTTCCCAGCAGATATTTGATGAACGGAACAGCGTCTTCCCTTCCCTCGTGCCAGCCTATCTGCGCTTTGCCCAAGGCCTCGTAATATAAATCCTTGCTCCCTGCAATCTTCGCTTCGAGTGAGATATATTTTCCTACATAGAAGCCGCTTCTGTAAAGGAGCAGGGTTGTGAGCAGGCGGCTCATTCTGCCGTTTCCGTCGTTGAACGGATGGATGCAGAGAAAATCGTGGATGAATATCGGGATGACAATCAACGGCTCTGCCTCATTGTTGCCAATCACCCGATTCAGCTCGTTGCATATACTCTCGAGTGCGGCGGGCGTTTCAAACGGATCCAGCGGAGTGAAAAGCGTTTTTACACTGCCGTCGGGATAGGCGGCACTGATATAATTCTGTACGCTCTTTGTTCTGCCTGCCGCAGGGTTGTTGATATGACGGTACAGCATTTTATGAAGCTGCAAAATATAGTTGGGCGTAATCGGGATGACGTCATAGTTCTCGTGGATGATGCTTAACACGTCACGGTAGCCTGCTATTTCCTGCTCGTCCCTGTTTTTGGGGGTAGTTTTATCCTCCACTATCTGCCGGATTCTCGTGTTTGTGGTAACAATGCCCTCAATCGCATTGGAGCTTTCCGTGCTTTGCACCTTCGCAATTTCCACAAGCCTTTCAAGCTCAGCGGGGCGCTGCTTAAGATACAGCTCCTGCTTTCCCGCAGCCTTGTAGATGGCGGCAATCAGGCCGAGCAGCTCCATATCCCATTTTTGTTCCTTTATCGTAGAGTAATGAAACGTTCTCATTCCCTTAGCCCCTCCTTCTTTCCCTTAAATAGTACCATAAAATAAGGGAATTGTCAATGCTTTGAGGAGATATTCCCTTAATATTGTTGTGAAAATAAGGGAATTTCTTCCGTTTCCCCAACACACGGTGATGATTGCAGCAGAACACCTCTTTCTGCTCAGGGATAAAGAAAATCCAACACAGACGCATTGCCCGTGTTGGATTTTTTACTCAACCGTTTTTTCAGGCTTTACGCAATACCCTTATGAGCGTATTCTCTGCCTTACTTTTTATACCAATAATACTCTGCAAGCAGCGTGGAAAGTCGGTTGGCATTCCCTACGGTGTCGGTAGAGGAAACGCCCGCATTTGTGCCGCCCGTGCCGTTTTTCCAGTCTGTCCTGCTTTCTACACAGTACCATGTGGTGGTATCGCGGAAGATAACCTTATCAAGGTCGCAGCTGCCGAAAGCACAGTAGCCGATTCTTACAACGCCACTGCCCACGGTCACGCTTCCAATCCCGTCACAGCCGTAAAACGCAAGATTGCCGATTTCGGTGACGGAATTGGGAATCACCACGCTCTTCAGCTTATCGCAGTAAGAGAAAGCATGCGCGCCGACGGTAAGCAGCTTGTTGCCGAAGGTAACCGTTTCTAAGCTCGTGCAGTCACTGAATGCATACTCACCAATCGCGGTGACGTCACCGGCAACGGTCACGCTCTTCAACGTATTACAACAGTAAAACGCATAGCTTGCCACAGAGGTAACCCCCGCAGGCACGGTAAACGAGGCTGACGTCTTGCCGATGGCGTACATCAGAAGGATTTTTCCGTCCTTGGTATACAGATTGCCGTCTATCGATTTGTAAATGGGGTTTGCGGCGGCAACGGTAATGCTGTTTAAGCTATAGCAGTACATCATAGCTTTGCCTTCTACCGTGCTAAGGGAGGCAGGGAGGGAAATCTGCTTTAAGGTGCCGAATGAGAACGCATAGTATTTTACCGTC
Organism: Clostridia bacterium; assembly: GCA_017407365.1. Classification (GTDB taxonomy): domain Bacteria; phylum Bacillota; class Clostridia; order Christensenellales; family HGM11417; genus RGIG2219. The sequence continues at coordinate 584 of JAFQWR010000038.1, read as the reverse complement.
GTTACCCCCTCGGGCAGGACAAAGCTTTCTGCCGCTTTTCCGATCGCGTACTGCATGAGCACCTTGCCGTCCTTGGTATACAGGTTGCCGTCTATCGACCGATAATACGCATTGTCCTCTACCACGTAAATATCGCTGAGCGCATTGCACAGAGAAAAAGCACCCTTTCCGATTTTGGTTACACCCTTCGGAATCACCACACTTGTCAGGGAGTCGCAGGATAGAAACGCACCTTCCCCGATTTCCCTTACACTTTGAGGAATGATTATATTCTGAAAAGCCGCCCAGCTGAATGCATCTTCTCCGATGCGCTCCACCCGATTGCCCATACGCACGCTTGCAAGCTTATAACAGCAGTAAAACGCTCTGTCTGAAATTTCGGTGACGGTATCGGGAATGTATACGCTATTCAGCAAGTAGCAATAAGCGAAAGCATATTCTCCTACGGTTACAACTCCCTCGGGGAGAAGAACCTCTGTGAATCCTTCGCAGCCATAGAACGCCTTATTCCCTATCGTGGTGACGGTATTGGGAATAACCACCCGAATGAGGCTATCGCAATCATGGAACGCCTCAGAGCCGAT
>JAFQWR010000037.1 GCA_017407365.1 Clostridia bacterium | reverse complement strand
TGAAGCCGTATCTGGAAATGTCCGAATCAACGCTATATACCATTCTCAAAAGGTTAGAGCTTGCAGGCATGCTTACTGTGCGTACCATGGAGCACGGTGGCAGACTGAGAAAGTATTACCGTATTACGAAGGCGGGCTTGGGGCGTATTGAGGATTTTAAGAACGAATGGCGCGAGGTTATGGCGATTTATCAGTTTGTGATGAAGGAGGATGCGAAAAAATGAAGAAAAAGGCATTTTTGAGCGCGCTCGAAAAAAGGCTGTCGGGCTTGCCAAGGCAGGATGTAGAGGAACGCTTGAATTTTTACAGCGAAATGATTGACGACAGAATGGAAGACGGTAAGTCGGAGGAAGAAGCTGTTTCAGAAATCGGAACGGTGGATGAGGTTGCCGCTCAGATTGTTGCAGATATTCCCTTTTCAAAAATTGCTAAGGAAAAATTTGCGCATAAAAGGCAGTTGCATACTTGGGAAATTGTTCTTCTGATACTCGGCGCTCCGGTTTGGTTCTCCTTGCTTGTTGCCGCATTTTCTATAATATTATCCCTTTATGTTGTGCTTTGGTCTTTGGTCATAGCCGTTTGGGCGGTGTTTGCTTCCGTTGGTGTGTGTGCCGTTTGCGGTATTTTTGCAGGTATAATATTTGCAGCTACAAAAGGCGGATTTTTCGGTATTGCAATCATCGGTCTAAGTGTGATTTGTGCAGGTCTTGCTATTTTTCTTTATATCGGTTCTGTTGCCGCAACCAAGGGTGCCGTTATTTTACCTAAAAAAATAATCCGTGCAATCAAATGCAGCTTATAAAAGGAGAGAGGAATTATGGATAATAAGTTTCACAAATGGTTTATTATAGCAGGCTCGCTTATTGTTATCGGATTGCTGATCGTACTGCTTGCATCGTGTGGAATTGATTGGGATTTTTCCAAGCTGGGTACCTCTCAGCTCATTACAAATACGTATGAAATTCAAGACGAATTTGTTGATATTTCTGTAATCACCGCAACTGCTGACGTTATTCTGCTGCCTTCCACAGACGGAACTTGCAGGGTTGAGTGCATAGAGGATGAAAAGCAGAAGCATTCCGTGTCCGTTGTCAGCGGTGTATTGACTGTTAACGCAGAGGATAACAGAAAGTGGTATGACTTCATTAGTCTTTTTTTTCGAAAACAGCAGCTGAAGATATACCTTACAGAAAAGGAATATTCCGCTCTGTTTATAAAAACCAAAACGGGAGCGGTAGAGCTTCCAAAGGATTTTTTCTTTGCAAGCATCAACGTCAATTTGGAAACGGGCAGTATTCAAAATCGTGCTTCTGCCTCGGGTGAAATCCGTATAAAGGCAAGCACGGGTGATATTTTTGTAGAGGGTGTGTCGGCAAGCAGTATGGATCTCTCCGTTTCAACCGGAAAAATTACCGTCACAGATGTTGCTTGCAGTGGGAATATCGGGGCTGATGTTTCCACCGGTAAATGCATTATGACGAATGTTTCCTGTGCAAATTTCGATTCCGAAGGCAGTACGGGTGCAATTCAGCTAAGCAATGTAATTGTAAGCGAAAAGCTTTCCGTCGAAAGAAACACGGGAGATATCACATTTGAACGATGTGATGCTGCTGAAATTTCTATGGAAACGGATACCGGCGATATCAAGGGTAGCCTGCTTTCCGAAAAGATATTTTTTGCAAAAACCGATACCGGAAGAGTGGATGTTCCCAAAACCTCTTCGGGCGGAAGGTGCGAAATAGAAACCGATACCGGAAATATCAGAATTACAATCGTAGAATAATGAATCCCCCTTGTTCCGTAAATCAGGTGCAAGGGGCTTTTCTTTTTGCTTTGAATTTTGCTGTTACATCAGCATATAATCCTTAATAAGGATATAGCCGAAAAAAAATTAAAAATGTACCAAAAAACAGTTGACAGATAAATCAGATTCCTGTATAATATTATTAAGAATTATTCCTAATAAGGTTTTTATGAAAAGACGCAACACCCAACAAAAGCAAATGGTTTACGATAGCGTGGTGATGCTCGATCATCCCACGGTAGAGGAGATATGCTGTTATTTACAGCAATCCAACGTTTCGCAGTCTACCGTGTACCGTAATCTGACTGTGCTGATGGATGAAGGCCGTATTTTCAAAATTCCTATCGACGGCTTTGCCGACCGCTACGACTTTACGCAAAGCAGGCACTATCACGTTACCTGTCGTCATTGCGGTAAGGCGCATGATATTGACGTTGCTTATCAATCGGCGTTAGATCAGGTGGCAAAGGGGTTGGATGCAAGTATATCGGGGCATACCGTTTTGTTTTACGGGGCTTGTGATTGCTGCAAGGATAATTCAGAGCACATTCTTACGGATATTCTTTAATATCAAAATCGTTTATATTATCATTGTAAAGGAGAATTCTCTATGGAACTCAAGGGTAGCAAAACTGAGCAAAATCTGCAAGCCGCATTCGCAGGCGAAAGCCAGGCAAGAAACAAATATACCTATTATGCCTCCAAGGCTAAAAAGGAAGGCTTCGAGCAGATCGCGGCTATTTTCTTAGAAACCGCAGGCAACGAAATGGAGCACGCAAAAGTCTGGTTCAAGCTGTTACACGATGGTGAGGTACCCGATACCAAGACTAACCTTCAGGATGCTGCCAACGGCGAAAACTACGAGTGGACGGATATGTATGCAACCTTTGCAAGAGAAGCAAAGGAAGAGGGCTTCGATCGCATCGCTTATCTTTTTGAGGCTGTTGCAAAAATCGAAAAAGAGCACGAAGAGCGTTATCTTGCATTCCTCAAAAACCTCAACGAGGGTCAGGTTTTCGAAAAAGACGGTGTTGTTGTTTGGAAATGCGCAAACTGCGGTCACTTCCACGTAGCAACCAAGGCTCCCGAAATGTGCCCCGTATGCGCTCATCCCAAGGCATACTTCAAAATTGCTGAAAAGAATTGGTAAAATACATACAAAGGCTGTACGTTTTCCGTGCAGTCTTTTTTTCATCTTTGCAGACTATATTGGCAAAGAAAGGGAGCTGTAAGCGGCTTTAAGTAAAACTTTTCATACCGAAAAGCGCTGATAATTTACAAAATGTTTGACAAATGCCTAAAAGCGTGGTACAATGATAATAAGCCAACTTCGGGAGGATAATTATGAAGAAAATTGCATTAAGTATACTTGCGGCTGTTTTGCTTATGGCTGTATGCGGCTGTAACTACGTTTCTGTAACCAATATGACTGTGAATGAAGCTGTTAAAGCTCAGGAATATGCCTACAACGGCGAAGAGCCCTTAGAGCTTGCCCAGATGTTTACTCTGGTTGGTTCGGGCGAGGCTGCTGCCACCGTCACCAAAATCAGCTACGAAATTCTGGCAGGTGCGGAGCTTGTTACCTTAACCGACGGCGTGCTGACTCTTGCTGAAAACGCAGAGCAGGGCTACGTAATCATCCGTGCAGAAAGCGTAAGCGGTCATTTCCTTCGTGGTATCGTCATCAACGTAAACAACGCTGATGCAGACCCTGCTCTTGCAGAAACGATCGAAAGCATCTACGACCTCAACCAGCCCGACCAGGCAACTGTTGCTGAATAATTTTTTTATGGTATATGCCCTCTCTTCTTGCGAAGAGAGGGTATTTTTTTGCATAAAAGCAGAAAAACAGGCATATTGTACACGGAAGATTCCGCACATCGCCTTTTGCTAAAAGGGTTGGTGTAAAAACAGGGGGTGTTTTTGATAAAAGTGCGAAAAAAGCGATGGCTTTCCTTTGGGAAGAGCGGAAGAATTCGGGTACGACTTTCGTTGCCATTTTTGATTTTTTCTGCTGTTATGCTGATAACGGATAACGGCGTTTTGTTTGCAACCTATCTTTGCGCCGTTTTGTTGCATGAATATGCGCACCATCTGCTTGCTCTGCGCTTTGGCTTGGTGATGGATGAAATACGCCTTGAGCCAAGCGGTGCGGTGCTTTACGGCGAGCTTTCCGGTCTTTCTCCTGTGCAGGAAATAGCAGTTGCTCTGATTGGACCGCTGTTTAATCTTGCGGTTGCTCTGCTGTGCCTTGCGCTTTGGTGGGTTGCTCCGTCATTTTATCCGTATACCGATCTGATTATGCTTTCTAATCTTACATTGGGGCTCTTTAATCTGCTGCCGGTGTATCCCTTAGACGGCGGTAGAGTTTTGCTTCATCTGCTTTGCTTCCGCATTAGCAATCGCCGAGCATTTGCTGTTTTGCGCCGTTTATCCGCTGTAATTTCACTTGCCTTTTTTGCGGCGTATCTGTATTCCGCATTTCATACAATCAACTATACGCTGGCAATTGCTTCTGTTACCGTTGCTTTTTCGTTATTAGAGGAGGGAAGCGAGATAAGCAGCCGCAAAGCGTTTGCAGTAAAGGGGATGTTTTTTGGTAGTCCCGTGATACCCGTAAAGTGTCTTGCTGTTAAAGAAAGCGCCACCTTATATCAGCTGCTTGGATACTTAAATGCAGATAATTGCTACGAAATTACTGTCTACTGTGAAAAAACGGGAGGAATCATAGCTAAGCTATCTCATAAGGATGTAGAAGCATTATTTGAGCAATATCCTCTTAGCAGTACGGTAGGAAAAAGCGTCGAACAGCTTCACAATTCTGTGATTTGCGCTTTGCAACAAAAGCCCCCAAAACGCTGAGAACGGTTGCATAATTATCAAAATTATGCTATACTTAATTTGTTCCGGATTCGTGCTTTTTGCTGAAAAGCAATTTCACCAATCTTTCATACAAAAAGC
>JAFQWR010000005.1 GCA_017407365.1 Clostridia bacterium | reverse complement strand
ATTGTTGTTGATCCTGCTTCTTGTGTAGTAGTATCTGTTTGCAATGTGGTTTCATATAGGTTTTCTGCATTAGCAATAGGTTCGGTGGGAGCTACTGAAAGAAAGGGACAAAATATTATACCGCAGAAAAAGGCAGTACACAAAAGTAACGAAAGAATAGTTTGTTGTTTCATCTTTTTTCCTCCTAGTTTTATTTTTGTTTTTCTTTGTGTAGTGTGTTGAAATTATTCCTCCTGTCTATATCATAACATACAATTCACTGTTTGTCAATACTGTTTTTAGAAAAAATACGGTTGCTATGACAGCTCCATATATAAAAAGTCCCCTTCCCATAGAGGAAGAGGACTTTGCTTTTTATACGTGAAAGCGTTTGGTGTGATGCAGGATGCAGTAAATGCAGCTTGCCACGATGATATTGAAGATGAGCACAAGCGGAAGCACCAGACGGAGCAGCACCTCGGCGCTGTTTGCAAAGTTGGTTTTAACCGCAAGGTTTACAAGCACGATGGCAAAGCCAATATACATAAACCACAGAATTGCATTGAACACGGTTGCGCCGTAGCGTACACGTGCCTTCGAGCGCTTGTTGTAGCCAAACAGCAGCAGGCACAGCCCAATAAAGGGAAGAACAAGCAGTGCCATGCCTACATACAGATAGAAGCTTGTGCCCAGCTGTAAAATCGGCTCTGCGGTAAGGTATATGATTGCATTTTCTGCCGCCATAATAAAGAAGGTAAACAGCAGAGTGAAAAACCAGAGTCGGTTTGTAAATACCTGCTGCTTAAAGGCAACGGCAATCTCAGGGCTGTAGCTTTCTACCTCGGGCTCCTTCTCAATCTCTACGGGAGCAGGGGGAAGGATGGGCTCGTGCGGGAGCAGGCTGATTTCCGGCTCGGGCTCAGGCTCGGGGATGGGCTCAGGTGCAGGTCTGCCGTGGTTTGCCTTGTTGAAAAGATCTAAAATCTTCTGGCGGTATTGCACGGCTGTTTTGCTGGGCTGTGCTCCATAAGCCTCTTCGGGCGCGGGCGCAGGCTCGGGCGCAGGCTCAGGCGCAGGCTCGGGCGTTACAAAAACGACCTCGGGTGCAGGGGAATGCTCTTCGGTTGCAAGCGCTTCCTCAATGCGGTCGATCTTGCCCGAAAGCTCGTCGAGCTTATCTCCAATCACACCGATATCTGCGGCGTCACGCTCTGCCTGTGCGGCGTCCAGATCAAAATCGTCCTCGGGGGGCTGAGGGGTATCAGGCTCCTCCACAAATTCTACCTCGGGCTCTTCTACCTCTATTTCAGGCTCGGGCTCGGGCTGAACGATGTCGTCCATTACACGGCGGGAATATTCCCAACGCGCAAGTGCCTTTTCGGCAACCTCTCTGCCGTGGGGCGTTAAGCGGTAGTAGCGACGTCTGCCGCCACCGCTTGTTTCCTCATCGTCATCGTTGTAAAACGAGGTGATCAGCCCTTGTTGCTCCAGACGCTTTAAGCTGCTGTAAAGCGTGGGCTCCTTCAAGCGATACTGCCCCTTCGTTTTCTGCTCCACCTGCTTGCCGATTTCGTATCCGTATTTCGGACAGTCCACCAACGAGCAGAGGATGATGGTATTTACATTGCTTCGCACGAGCGAAGGCTGTTTTTGTTTTGCCATAATATCTCCCATAAGAAAGAGTACTCTATATAATATTATACAAAACACAAGCAAATCTGTCAATAGAAAAGGCAAAACTTTGGGATTTTCGACCAAAAAAAGAGGTTTTCGCTTACGCTCCTATTCTCCGTAGGCGGCAATCAGCACACCAAGCAAGCCCTGCTCGTCTGCGGGGCGGGGGTTGGAGGAGGTGCAGGGGTCGCAAAGTGCATTCTGTGCAATTTTTTTGGCGTTACGGTCGAATGCCTCCCTGCTCACTCCGTTTTCGGCAAGAGTGGGGAAAATTCCTACGCTTTCGGTCAGACTCTTTATTTTTGCAATCAGGCTTTGCGTAAGTGCCTCGTCCGTGTTGCCCGAAAGCCCCAGATGCCGTGCGATACGGGCATAGCGCTCCTTGCAGACGGCGGCATTGTACCGTATCACGTGCGGCAGAAAAATTGCGTTGCAAAGCCCGTGCGGCAGATGCAGAGTGGCTCCCGTCTTGTGTGCAAGGCTGTGCGCAATGCCAAGCAGGGCGTTACTGAATGCCATACCCGCCATACACTGTGCAATATGCAGGCGTGCGCGCGCCTTTGCGTTTCCCTCCACGGCAAGGGGCAGATAGTCCATAATGTCCGAAATAGCCTCTAAGCTGAGTGCGTCCGAAATGGGCGAGCGGTTGCTTGCGGTAAAAGCCTCAATGGCGTGCGTTAAGGCGTCCATGCCCGTATTGGCGGTAAGCGTGTGCGGCATCGTCATGGGCAGACGGAAGTCGAGTATGGCAATATCGGGGGTAATTTCAAAATCGGCAAGGGGGTATTTGATGCCCGTGTCATAGTCGGTAATCACCGAAAAGGCGGTTACCTCGCTTGCCGTGCCGCTGGTAGAGGGAATGGCTACGAAAATTGCCTTTTTACGCAGGGCGGGGTAAGAAAAGGGCTTCTGTAAATCATCGAAGCTCAGATTGGGATGCTCGTACAGCACCCACATCGCCTTTGCGGCATCAATGGGCGAGCCACCGCCAAGCCCGACGATAACATCGGGAGAAAACGCACGCATTGCCGCGGCGCCCTTTTGCACCGTAGTGATGGAGGGATCGCTTTCCACGCCCTCAAAGGTTTGTACCTCCAGCCCCGTTTGCTCTAAAAGCTCCTTGGTCTGCTGTAAAAATCCGTGCTTTTGCATGGAGCTTCCGCCTACCACAATCATAGCCCTTTTGTGGCCCTTTAAGCGGCGCAGCTCCTCTAAGGCAGTTTCTCCGAAATAGATATCTCTCGGCAGAGTAAATCTTGACATATAAGCGCTCCTTATAGCTGGTATTTGTTTTTATTGTATCCCAAACATACCCTTTTATACGCTTGCTTCCCCCCTGACGGTTGACGAAATCGTTTGTCTGTGGTAAAATGATAGTATGTACCGTTTTGCATTAACAGGATATCCCTTAGGGCACAGTCTTTCGCCCTATCTGCATCAACAGATTTTTCGGCTCACTCACACCGAGGGGAGCTATCTTCTGATGCCCTTTATGCGTATTACGGACGCCCTGCCCGCTTTGAGGGAGCTGAACGGCTTCAATATTACCGTTCCGCATAAGCAAAGCATTCTTCCCTTTTTAGATGAGCTTACACCCGAGGCGGCGTTTTACGGTGCGGTCAATACCGTTACGGTAAAAGGCGGCAGGCTGATTGGCACCAATACCGACGGCTACGGCTTTACCAAGGGGCTGCAGAGGCAGGGGCTTACCCTATCGGGCAAGGTGCTGCTTTTAGGTGCAGGCGGCACGGCGCATACCGTTGCGTGTGAGGTCGCAGAGGCGAGGGGAGAGCTGACCGTGCTTGTCCGCAATCCGAAGTCCGCATCCTGCAATGCGCTTCGTGCCTTTTTGCAGGAGCGCAGAATAGAGGCGCGCATTCTCACCGAGGGCGAGGTAAACGGATGCTTTGATTTGCTGGTGAATGCAACCCCCTGCGGTATGTATCCCGACGTAGATGCCTGCCCCGTGCAGTCGGCAACGGTGGAGCGTGTCGGTGCGGTGGCAGACGTAATCTACCGACCGCGGCAAACTGCGCTGATGAAAATGGCACAGGCGCTTGGTAAGCCAAGTGTAAACGGCGCCGCCATGCTTGCCCTGCAGGGGATAAGAGCGCAGGAAATCTGGCGTGATATCCGCCTTTCAGCCAAAGAGGAAGAGGAAATCATCTGTGCGCTGACACAGAAATTAGGGGAAGAGGAATGAGAAACGTTGCCTTTATCGGATTTATGGGCGCAGGCAAAAGCTACTATTCGTTTAAGATCGGCAAAAAGCTGCACTTTGCCGTGATGGATACCGATCAGGCGATTGTGCGTGCACAGGGCAAAACGGTTGCCGAAATCTTTGCCGAGCAGGGAGAGGCGCATTTCCGTGCGTTGGAGCGTGAGCTTTTGCTTTCGTTGCAGAAAAGGCGAAGGCTTGTGCTTTCGCTTGGGGGCGGCACGCTTTTGCAGGAGGGAAATGCAGAGCTGATTAAGCCCAATTTTGGCGTGGTGCTTTTGGATACGCCCTTTGAAACCTGTCTGGAGCGGGTGCGCCGCAACACACGCAGACCGCTTGCCGTGCAATCGACGGATGAGCAGCTTTACGAAATGTATTGCGACCGCAGGCAAAAATATCTTGCGCTTGCCGACACGGTGGTGCGTACCGACCGTGCGGAGGAGCAGGTGATTGCGCAGATTTGCGCGTTTATGAGAAAATCCCGTTAGTGGGTAAGCAGTGGGGAAAATATGCAGAAACTGATTTTTCAAACGGAACCGAGCTATCCCGTGTATATCGGTGAGCGGATAACAGAGGAGCTTTGCTCCTGTCTGCCAAAAAGCTACAAAAGGCTTGCGCTCATTTCGGATAGCAACGTATATCCCTTACACGGAGAGCGTATCAAGTCGCTGCTGGAAAAAACGGGTGCAACCGTTTTTTCTTACAGCATTCCTGCGGGAGAGAGCAGTAAAACGCACCGTACCTTGCAGGATATTTACGCCTTTTTGTGTGAATGCGGCATTACCCGTACGGATGCGCTGGTCGCTCTTGGCGGCGGTGTTGTGGGGGACGTGGTCGGCTTCGCGGCTGCCACCTATTTGCGCGGCGTGGATTATGTGCAGATTCCCACCTCTCTGCTCGCCATGATAGACAGCAGCGTGGGCGGGAAAACTGCGGTGAATCTACCGCAGGGGAAAAATCTTGTGGGTGCCTTTCATCAGCCCGTGGCTGTAATGGTAGATCCTACCTTTCTGGCAACCCTGCCCAAGGCGGAGTATCGCAACGGTATGGGCGAGGTAATCAAATACGCCTGCATTGCAGATGAAAAAATGTTCGATGCCCTGCGTGGCGGTAATTTAACGGTGGAGGAAATGCTTTGGCGTTCTCTTTCCATCAAAAAATATGCGGTAGAGGCAGATACAAAAGATACGGGTGTGCGCCAAATGCTCAATTTCGGGCATACGCTCGGGCACGCCATCGAAACGCTCAGCGGCTATTCTGTTGCTCACGGTGAGGCTGTGGGCGTGGGTATGGTGGAAATAAGCCGCTACGGAGAGGAGCAGGGCATAACGCCCGTCGGCACGGCGCAGGCAATCAGCGATTTGCTTTCGCAATACGGTCTGCCCGTATCCGTGCAATATACGAGGGAGCAGCTCTTTGCCGCCGCTATGAGTGACAAAAAAAGAAAGGGTGATATGCTTACCCTTGTGATGCTGAAGCAGATAGGCTCTTATGCTTTGGTGGATAAACGGATAGAGGAGCTGTAAAAGGGGAAAATTATGCATTTTCAATTTCAACCCGCACGCCTTTCGGGCAGTGTGGTTGCGCCGCCCTCTAAAAGCGAGGCGCATCGCTATCTCATTGCGGCTTCTCTTTGCGAGGGCAAAAGTGTTATCAAAAATATAGCGTTCAGTCAGGATATTCTCTCTACCATGCGTGTGCTGAGTGCGCTCGGCACCACCTTTACGCAGGATGGGGACGCTTTGACCGTTATTCCGGGAAAAAACAACAAGCGTATTGTGGCGGATTGCGGCGAAAGCGGCACCACCATGCGCCTCTTGCTTTCCGTGCTGGGGGCGCTTGGTGTGGAGGTCTGCTACGAGGGTAGGGGAAAGCTTCCCGAGCGTCCGTATCTGCCCTTAACCGAGGAGCTTTCACGGCACGGCCTTTCGTTTGACCGCACCTCGGGAATGCCGCTTTGTGCCACGGGCAGATTGCAGAGCGGGTATTATTTGGTAGATGCCACCGTTTCCTCGCAATATCTTTCGGGGCTTTTGTTTGCTCTGCCCCTGCTTGAGGGAGATAGCTTTCTTGAACTTATGGGTACGCCTGTTTCCAAGGCGTATCTGAGTATAACCCTTTCCGTTTTAAGGGCATTTGGCATCACGGTGGAGGAAAGAGAAAACGGCTATGCAATCCGTGGCGGCCAATGCTATCGGGCGGGGGAATTTACCGTGGAGGGCGATTGGTCAAACGCTGCCTTCTGGCTGGTGGCAGGCGCAATTTCGGGGGATGTCACCGTCAGCGGTCTGAATGTGCAAAGTGCGCAGGGCGACCGCGTCATTCTGGATATCCTTACAAGGGCGGGTGCCTCTGTTTCGGTTACCGGGTGCGGCGCTCGTGTGCAGAGCAACCGTCTTTTGCCCATAAGCGTCAACGTAGAGCAATGCACCGATCTGATGCCCGTGCTTTCGGTGCTTCTGTCTGCGTGCGGCGGCTTGATTACAGGTGCTTCACGCATGAAGTGGAAGGAATGTGACCGTCTTACCGCCATGCATTGCAATCTGCGTGCGGCAGGTGTGCAAACGCAGGTCACAGAGGATATGCTCTTCGTGCCGCGGCAGGTGCCGCGGCAGGGCAGTGCGTTGCTTGGCTACAACGACCCCCGTGTGGTTATGAGTGCCGCTCTTCTGGGGCTTATGGCGACTCTTTCTGTAAGTGATACGCAGGCGGTTTGTAAAAGCTACCCCGATTTTTTTGAGGAATATATGCGTTTAGGAGGTATTGTATGTCCTCTCGTATAGGCAATAAAATAACCCTGCAGATTTTTGGCGAATCGCACCAGGCGGCAATCGGTGCGGTGCTGGATGGGCTTCCTGCAGGGGAGGCGATTGATGAAGAGGCGCTTAGCGCACTGATGGCAAGGCGTGCCGCTAAATCAGACGGCACTACCACCGCACGCAAGGAAAGCGACAGCGTGCAGATTCTCAGCGGTGTCAGAAACGGCTTCACCACGGGTGCGCCCCTTGCTCTGACAATTGCAAACGCTGACGTGCGCTCTGCCGATTATCAGCCCACGTTGCCCCGCCCTTCTCATGCAGATTATCCTGCGTTTATGCGCTACGGCAAGCATTGGGATTACCGTGGCGGCGGTCAGTTTTCGGGCAGGCTCACTGCGGCAATGACAGCGGCAGGCGGCATTTGCCTGCAAATTTTGCAACGGAAGGGTGTTACGGTGGCGGCGCAGGTGCTCAGTATCGGCGCTGTAAGCGGTAAGGCTTTTGATGCGCTGTGCCCCACGGAAAGGGAATTGAATGCGGTAAATGACGCCGCTTTTCCTGCAAGTGATACGGTTGTGGCAGAGCAGATGCTTCTGCAAATCAAAAATGCGGCGGCAGAGGGAGATTCCGTTGGCGGAGTGATTGAGACGTGTGCAATCGGGCTGCCTGCAGGGCTTGGAGAGCCGCTGTTTGGTGGCGTGGAAAGCAGACTGAGTGCGGCTCTTTACGGGATTCCTGCGGTTAAGGCGGTTTCCTTTGGCGATGGCTTTGCGCTCTCCTCCATGAAGGGAAGCGAGGCAAATGATGCTTACGAAATGAAAGAGGCTGCCGTAGTAACAACAACAAATCACAACGGCGGTATTCTGGGCGGACTCACCACGGGTATGCCGCTGAGAATGTATCTTGCAATGAAGCCAACACCGTCCATTGCAAAGGAGCAGCAGACGGTTGATATGGAAACGGGCAAAAATACCGCGCTTTGCATAAAGGGCAGGCACGATCCCTGTGTGGCGGTGCGTGCCGTGCCAGCGGTCAGGGCGATGACTGCGTTTGTTTTGCTGGATCTGATGAGCGAAAGGGGCTTACTATGAAGGATTTAGAGATGCTCCGCGCAGAGCTTAACGAAACGGACGCCACGCTGTTGCAGGCGTTTGAAAGACGGATGCAGCTGGCGGAGGAGGTCGCAGATTTTAAGGCGGCAAACGGAATGGAATGCCTGCAACCGAAGCAGGAGGAGTGGAAAATTGCTTCTGCCCGTGCGGCTTGCCCCCATTACCCCGACGAGGCGGAGGAGCTGATGGCTTTTCTGATGGCTCTTTCGCGCAGGGTGCAGGAGGCGCGTATGCAGGCGCACAGAGGATCTGATTCAGAGGAGGACGTATGAGCGAAGAAAAAAAGGACTTGGTGGAAAGGGAGGCTTTGGAAAAGGCGGAGGAGCAAAAGGATGCTTCCTGCGCTGAGGAGGCTGAGGAGCTCTCCCGTGAGGAGGAATTAATAAGACAGATTACCCTGTACGGCGATCTTTTAAGAGGTACGGTGCGTCGCGGTATCATTCTTTCCGTTCTGTTTCTGGCGCTTCTGGTTTACCGTATCATCGTTGGGGTGGATTGGCGCACGTGGGTGGCTGTGGCGCTTATTATCGTATCTGCCCTGCTCAGCGTGCTTTTGTACCGCAATACCAAAAAGCAGAAGGATGCTTGTGAGCGAGAGCTTGCCAAGCTGACGGAAAAAAAGGAGCAATAATGGGCTTAACAGAGGTTAAGGGCATAGGAAGTGCAAGGCAAAAGCAGTTGAATCGCCTGGGGATAGAAAGCGTCAGAGATCTGATTATGACCTTTCCCACGCGCTACGTTTGCTTTGACCGCATAGATGCCGTATGCTCCGATGCCGTAGGGCAGGAGGTTTTGCTTTCGGTGCGTCTTGCAAGGCCTGCCCGTATGGCGAAATCCAAGCAGGGGCGCAGATACGTTTCTGCAGAGGGTCTGTGCGGTGGCAAGAGGCTCAGACTTGCATGGTTCAACGCCGATTACGTGGCAGAGCGTATGCAGGAGCCGGGAGATTATCTGATGTACGGTGTGCTTCGCCACGAGAGCTTCGGCTATTCGATGGTCAACCCCACCGTTGAGCCGCAGGACGGAGCAGAAAAGCTGAAGGGTATTTGTCCGATATACACCCTGAGAAACATGATGCCGCAGGGAAGCTTCCGTTTGCTGGTGCAGTCGGCAATCAAGAGCTTTCCGCCGCAATCGGTGCTTCCTGAGGAAAAGGAGCAGGCGCTGGGGCTGATGCCCATCCGTGAGGCTGTGCGCAGTCTGCATCAGCCAAGCGATTTGCTCACGGCAAAAAGAGCGCGAGAGCGTGTGCGTCTGGAGCGGATGCTGAGCTATTTTCTTTCGTGCAGAGTTTCCTCCTTTCTCAGTCGGTCGGCAAGGGAAATCAGCTACGAGGGGGTTGAAAAAAGCGTAAGAGAGTTCGTTGAGCAATTACCCTACACGCTTACGAATGGGCAAAATGAGGCAATTGCAGACGTCATACGCGATCTGAAGTCGGCGTACCCCATGAACAGACTGGTTGAGGGCGACGTTGGCTCGGGCAAAACGGTAGTGATGCTTGCGGCAGTTTATGCCGCAGTAAAAAGCGGATTTCAGGCGGCTGTGCTTGCGCCCACCGAGGTGCTTGCCCGTCAGCATGAGGCAACGGCGGCAAAGCTTTTGCCCGATATTCCCACCGTGTTTTTAAGCGGCTCGCTTGCGGCAAGGGAGCGCAAGGAGGCGCTGAGGAAAATTTCCTCGGGCGAGGCAAAGCTGGTGGTTGGCACGCACGCACTCTTTTCGCCGGATGTGGAATACCGCAATCTGCAATTTGTGGCGGTGGACGAGCAGCATCGCTTCGGTGTGGCAGAGCGTACCGCAATCGGCAAGAAGGGAGCCAAAACGGATATGCTTGTGATGAGCGCCACACCCATTCCGCGTACGCTTTCGCTTGCGTTATTCGGCAAAATGAACGTTTCACGTATCACGGATAAGCCCAAGGGCCGTATGCCCGTTACCACCTATCTGGTAAAGAAGAGGCTTTCGGATATGTTTGGCTTTATCCGCGAAAGGGCGCGTGAGGGGCTGAGCAGCTACATCGTATGCCCCCTGATAGAGGAAAACGAGGAGCTTCCCATTCTTTCGGTTACAGCACTATACAATCAGCTGAAAGAAGGCGTATTCAGCGATATTTCGGTGGAGATGCTGCACGGCGGTATGACGGCAGAGGAAAAGCAGGCGGTTTTGAACAGCTTTTCGTCCGGAAAAACCCGTGTGCTGATTTCCACCACCGTCATAGAGGTCGGCGTAGACGTGCCGCACGCCTGTGTTATGGCAATTATGCACGCCGAGCGCTTTGGTCTTGCGGCGCTCCATCAGCTCCGCGGACGCGTGGGAAGAGGCAACCGCGAGGGCTATTGCTTTTTGTGCACGGAAACGGATAATCCCGAGGCGTTGAAGCGTCTGCAGGTGCTGAAAAGCTGCTCCGACGGCTTTGAAATTGCCGAGCAGGATTACAAAAACCGTGGCGGCGGTGACCTTGTTGGCTACCGTCAGTCGGGTGAATCTGCGCTTTGCGAGCTTTTGCAGGACCCCATGGCAGACGAGGCTCTTACCGTTGCAAAGGATATTGTTGTGGACGAGGACTACGCCGCTTACTTTGCAAAAGTATCTGCAAGCCGTTACGTTCGACTGAGCAATATTGTGATGAATTGATAAAAGGGTGCGCTTTTGGTTTACAAAATGCGCACTTTTGTGTATAATGAAGGCATATCATTTTTATTTATAGTGGAGATTTATGAAACAAACCAAGCGAAAAACCGATCAGGAAATGCTTGTGCTGATTGAAAACACCGAGCGCTTTACGCCCAATACGGTAAACGGCTTAACGCAGGAGCAGGTTGCCCTGCGTAACCGTCAGGGGCTCAGCAACAGAGTAGAAAAGCAATACGGAAAAAGCTACAGCGCAATCTTCTTAAAGAATATATTCTCCTTCTTTAACATATTGGTATTTTCCATTGCCATTTTACTGATCATTGCAAAATCGTACGACAATCTGTTTTTTGCGGTAATCGCTTTGCTGAATACCACCATCGGTATCGTGCAGGAGATCCGTGCCAAGGTGAGCATTCAGAAGCTGAAGCTCGTTACCGCTCCCCGTGCGCAGGTTCTGCGTGACGGCAAATTTTTAAGTCTTTCGGTAGAGGACGTTGTTTTAGACGACACCATCAAGCTTTCCCTCGGCAAGCAGGTCGCATCAGACTGTATCGTTGTAGAGGGCGAGGTAGAGGCAAACGAAGCGCTGATTACCGGTGAGTCGGTGCCTATCAAAAAGCAGAAGGGCGATATCGTGTATTCAGGCAGCTTCGTGGTTTCCGGCTCTGCGCTTGCTATTGTAGAGCACGTGGGTGCGGCAAACTATGTAGAGATGCTTTCTTCCAAGGCAAAAACGTATAAAAAACCCAAATCTCAGCTGATGAATTCCATCAACTGGCTGATCAAGGGTATTGGTGTTATCCTTGTTCCGCTGGGCATTATCACCTTTTACAACAGCTTCATCGGTCTGGAATCCTTCTGGGATGCCGTAAAGGCGGCGGCGGCCTCCGTGATCGGTATGATTCCCTCGGGCATGATGCTTCTCACCAGCACGGCGCTTGCTCTTTCCGTCGTTAAGCTTGCACGCAACAAGGCGTTGGTGCAGGACTTATATTCCACCGAAATGCTCGCACGCGTAGACGTTTTGTGTCTGGATAAAACGGGAACCATCACCGATGGCACAATGCGCCTGCAGGAGGTTATCGAAATCGATCAGGTCAAGGGCTATCATATCGGCACCCTGCTCAGCTGGCTGAGCGGCTCTACGATGGATAACAACCAGACAGCGCGTGCGCTCACAGACGCTTACGGCGCAAGCAAGTCAGAATTCCGTGAGCTTGTGGTGCAGCCCTTCTCGTCTGCACGTAAATACAGTGCGGCCTCGTACGATCGCTTCGGCACGCTTGCCGTTGGCGCTCCCGAGTTTGTGATGCCCAATCTTTCCGATGCTATCATGAGTAAGGCGATTGAATATCAGCGTAAGGGCTATCGCGTGCTTCTTCTTGCCTATGGCGAGGGCCTGATGGCGCAGGAGGGCAATCCTGCTCTTCCCGAGGATATCCGCCCCTTAGCTCTTCTGATTATCGAGGATCGCATCCGTGACGATGCCGTTCAGACGATCAAGTGGTTTAAGGACAATCAGGTTGCCACCAAGGTGATTTCGGGTGATAACCCCATGACCGTTTCTGTCATTGCAAAGCGTGTGGGTATCCCCGATGCCGAAAACTTTATCAGTTTAGATGGCCTCAGCAATCAGGAGGTTATTTCTGCGGCAAACAAATACACGGTATTTGGCCGTGTAACGCCCGACCAGAAGGCTCTGCTCATCAAGTCGATGCGCAGGCAGGGGCATACCGTTGCCATGACGGGTGACGGCGTAAACGATATTCTTGCCATGAAGGAGGCAGATTGCTCGGTTGCAATCGCCGCAGGAAGCGAGGCGGCACGAAGCGTTGCCAACCTCGTGCTGATGGACAGTAAGTTTTCCTCTATGCCCAAGGTGGTAGAGGAGGGCAGAAAGGTGGTAAACAACATTCAGAATTCTTCCTCTCTGTACCTGATGAAAACGCTGTTTACCTTTATGCTTACCGTGTTCCTTCTGATTATGGGTGAGCCCTATCTGTTTGAGCCCAAGCACCTCACCGTGCTGGAAATCTGTGTCATCGGTATTGCTTCCTTCTGTCTTGCGTTCCAGCCGAACAAAAAGCTGATAGAGGGTAACTTTTTGGTCAATACGGCAAAGATGGCTATACCAAGCGGTATTGCGCTGTTTTGCAGTGTGGCGGGGTGGTTCTTCCTGGACCGCTACGTATATTCCATCAGCAACGAGCAGATGGTAACGCTTGCAATGTTCTCGCTGACGTATTCGGGGTTGGTTGCGCTTATGCATATCTGTATGCCCTTCACTAAGATTTCTACCATTACCTTCCTGACGGTGGCGGCGCTTGTTACCGGTGTGTTTATGCTTGTGCCCAATACCTTCTTCGAGCTTGTGCCGCTTGCAGGTATGCCCGTAACCCTCATCATTTATATGCTGTTTTTGATTTTGCTCTCCAACACAATCATTATGATAACCAAGGATATTGTGCGGCACTTCAAATTCAACATACTGCGGGATAGGGCAGAGAAAAATATCTAGTAAAAATAAAAGAGCAGACAATCAGGGCTTTTCCTGTTTGCTTGCTCTTTTTCTTTTGACAAAAAACAGCGCCCCTGCAAGGAAAGAGGGACGCTGTCTGTTTTTTATAAAGATTTCTTTTTGGCTTCCTTCCAGAATACGTCCAGCTCCTCGGGGGTGTATTCCGTCATCGGTCTTCCGCCTGCAAGGGCAAGGCGTTCTACCTCCTTAAAGCGGGCGATAAACTTCTTCGCGCTCTTGTGCAGGGCGGTTTCGGGGTCTACGCCAAGATGCCGCAGCAGATTGACTGCGGCAAACAGCAGGTCGCCGCCCTCGTTTTCTCTTTCTGCCTCGGTATTTGCCTCCATAAGCTCCTTCAGCTCGCTCTCTAACGCGGCAAGGGTATCGGCTACATCTGCAAAATCCATCTTTGCCTTGGCGGCACGCTTTTGCAGCTTGTAGCAAAGAAGCAGAGCGGGGAAGCTTTCGGGTACCGCCTCTAAGGTCTGAGAATAGGTCTGTTGATGCTTTTCCGTCTGCTTGTTCTTTTCCCAGGTAGAAAGCGCATCGTCTGCGTCTTTTGCAACATCCTCGCCAAATATATGCGAATGCCTGGTAATCAGCTTGGTGCAAAGCTCACTCACGGCGTCTGTCAGGGAGTATTCGTCTGTGTCCTCGGCAATCTGTGCGTGGAAAAGCGCCTGCAACAGCACGTCGCCCGTTTCCTCACGCATATTTTCGATATCTCCGCTGTTGATGGCGTCAATCAGCTCGTAAGATTCCTCCACGAGGTTTGCGCGGATGCTTTCGTGCGTTTGTACCTTATCCCACGGGCAACCGTTGTCGCTTCGCAGCACACGCAGAATACGCACTACGTCGTACATATCAAAGCGCTCCTTTCCAAGAAGAGAGGCAGAGGGCAGATACAGTGTGGTGTCGTAGCCGTAACAGGGCATACGGTCTATTTCGTATACCTTGCAGGGCTTTGCCTTTCCGCCCGTGTAAAGCACGGCGTCACGCTCTGCGCCAACGAGGTCCTCTAATTTCAGCTTGATTTCGCCTGCCAGAAGCGCGCTGTCCAGCTCGTAAATCACCAGGGGAAGCTCACCCACGGTAAGAGGGGTGTTGTCGGCAAAATCCTGTGCGGCGTATACGGTAAGAGAGGGAGCGGTGGGCATTGCGCGGCTTGCCTTGCCTGCCGCAGGGAATACCGTAATCTCTGCCTTTTGCTGTAAAAGCAGTGCGGCAGAGCCGTCATCATAGCCGCTGCCGTCTACGAGATATGCCACACGGCTGAATTGCTTGGCGCAGGCAAGCACTTCTTTTACAAGGTTTTTGTTCAGAGAATCAAAATTCCGTGAGCGCTCGTATACCTCATCCAGCGTGCGGTGCGCAAGGCCTGTTTCCGAAAAGCTCTGATAGGTATCGGAAAGTGCGGTTTTGACAAGAATACAGTCTGACGAGGCAAGATATTCTGCCGCCGCTACGCTCCAGCCCTTGGCTCCGTTTCCTAATCCAATAATTGCAATCATAGGTTGCTCCTTGATCTTCAGTTCCGTTATAGTATACTCCAAAAAAGCTTCAAGGTCAAATCTTTCACCCGTTTTGTGAAACTTGTTTGAAAATTTATATAATCCGTGTAAAAATTTATATAAAATACTTGACAAAGTTTGCGACAAGGCATATAATAGAGGCAGAGAAAAACCAAAGAGGGTTGCTATGAAAAAGAATATGTACAGTCTGATGCTGACAGAGGAGGTCGTGCGCGAGGTCGATAAGCTTGCCGCACGGCAGGGTACCAACCGCTCCAATCTCGTCAATCAGATTCTTGCGGAATACGTCAGCTTCATCACGCCCGAAAAACGGACGGGAGATATCTTTGCGTTTGTAAAGGAGGGGCTTTCCGGCTACGGTGATTACGATTTTGTGCTTGCGCCGCACGATATGACGATGTCTGTAAAAAGTGCGCTCAGCGTAAAGTACCGCCCCACCGTAAAATACGACGTACAGCTTTTCCGCTCAGACGAGGAATGCATGGGCGAGCTGCGTGTAATCTTCCGCACGCAGAGCGTGGAGCTTTTGCGCTCGCTTTCCCGCTTCTTTGTTGCCTTTGTGGAAATGGAGCGAAAGTATTTAAGAAGATATTTTCCCTGGAACGAAAGCAGCTACCGCTTAGATGACAGCCGCTTTGTGCGTCGCTTCCGTGCGCCCAAATCGGGAAGCGGCAACGAGGGCAGGGCAATCGTTGCGTATATCCGTATGTTTGACGATGAATTAAAGGGTGTGCTTTCGGGCAGATACGTCAGCGTAGAGGATATGGAAAGCCGCTATTTGGTTTATCTTAACGGAGATACCGATATCATTTAACAAAGCAGTCCTTGCATGCAGATGCAGGGGCTAAGCATATCAGAGTAAGAAAAGGAGATGCAAAGCTATGGATGTGCAAAATTTTACACAAAAATCGTTGGAAGCATTAAAGGATGCGCAGAGCGTTGCGCTTCAGTATCAGAATGCGCAGGTATATCCCGAGCATCTTTTGTATGCATTGCTCAGTCAGAAGGGAGGCATCGTCCCTTCGCTCGCCAATAATTGCGGCGCAAAAACAGAAAGCATACTGCAAAGTCTGCTTGCGCAGATCAGGCGTATGCCCACGGTGACCGGTAGCGGCAGAGATCCCGATGCAATTTATATCTCGCAAAAAACGGATACCGTGCTTACGCAGGCAAAGGTGCTTGCCGCAGATATGAAGGATAGCTATGTTTCCGTTGAGCATATTATGCTTGCCGCCTTCGACAACATCAGCAAAAAGCTGCTCGGCATTTTAGAGAGCAACGGATTTACCAGGGCAGACTTTGCAGAGCAGGTGCGTATGCTCCGCAAAAAAGGCAATGTCACGGGCGATAACCCCGAAAGCAGCTTTGATGCTCTTTCCAAATACGGCATAGACCTCGTTCAGCGTGCAAAGGAGCATAAGCTGGACCCCGTCATTGGCAGAGATAACGAAATCCGCAACGTAATCCGCATTCTTTCGCGAAAAACAAAAAACAATCCCGTGCTCATCGGTGAGGCAGGCGTAGGCAAAACGGCAATTGCCGAGGGGCTTGCGCTCCGCATTGTAAAGGGTGACGTGCCTGAGGGGTTAAAGGAAAAGACCATTTTTTCGTTGGATATGGGCTCGCTTGTGGCAGGCGCAAAATACCGCGGAGAATTTGAGGAAAGGTTAAAGGCGGTGTTAAACGAGGTAAAAAGCTCTGAGGGCAGAATTCTGCTGTTTATTGATGAGCTGCATACCATCGTGGGTGCGGGCAAGTCAGACGGTGCAATGGATGCAGGCAATCTGTTGAAGCCTATGCTTGCGCGCGGCGAGCTACATTGCGTGGGTGCAACCACGCTGGATGAATACCGTAAGTATATCGAAAAGGACCCCGCCTTAGAGCGCCGCTTCCAGCCCGTGCTTGTGGGGGAGCCCTCGGTAGAGGACACCGTCAGTATTTTAAGGGGCTTGAAGGAGCGCTACGAAATGTTCCACGGCGTGCGCATTCACGACCAGGCCCTGATTGCCGCGGCAACCCTTTCCAACCGCTATATCACCGACCGCTTTCTACCCGATAAGGCAATTGACCTTGTAGACGAGGCTTGCGCTATGATTCGTACGGAAATCGATTCTATGCCTGCCGAAATGGACGATATTGCCAGAAGGATTATGCAGCTGGAAATCGAGGAAATGGCTTTAAGCAAGGAAAGCGATAAGCTTTCGATGGAGCGTCTTGCCGCACTGCGCGAGGAGCTGCAGGCGAGCAGAGAGCGCTTTACCGAGATGAAGGCGCTTTGGGACAGCGAAAAGAAAAGCATCACTGCCGTGCAAGATTTAAAGATTGCCATCGACCGTGTGCAGGCAGAAATCGAGCAGGCACAAAGAGAATCCGACTACGAGCGTGCCGCAAAGCTGCAATACGGAGAGCTGCCCGAGCTTGAACGCAAAAAGCGTGAGGCAGAAGACAGAGAATCCACCCGTAAAACGCTGCTGCGCGATGAGGTTACGGAGGAGGAAATCGATAAGATTGTTTCCCGTTGGACGGGTATCCCCGTTGCCAAGCTTGTGGAGGGCGAAAGAGAAAAAATTCTGCGCCTGGATGAAATTCTGCATCGCCGTGTCATTGGGCAGGACGAGGCGGTAAGTAAGGTTTGCGAGGCAATCGTGCGCTCCCGTGCGGGTATCTCCGACCCCAACAGACCCATTGGCTCCTTCCTGTTTTTGGGCCCCACCGGTGTGGGTAAAACGGAGCTTGCCAAGGCGCTTGCCGAAAGCCTGTTTGATGACGAGCGCAATATGGTGCGCATCGATATGAGTGAGTATATGGAAAAGTTTTCCGTTTCCCGCCTGATTGGTGCGCCTCCCGGCTACGTGGGCTACGACGAGGGCGGACAGCTTTCCGAGGCAGTAAGACGCCGTCCCTATT
>JAFQWR010000036.1 GCA_017407365.1 Clostridia bacterium | reverse complement strand
TTTTTGCCGATTTCGCCAACGCCGCCCAAAAAGGTTACCTTCAACGGGCTTGGCTTACCCGCCCTTCCGGAAGGCTTGCGCACAGCCTCTACCGGCAGCTCCGTCAAGGGGTCGGGCATGACCGTATTACGATTATTTTTTTTCAATATACACTCCTTTTTCCTCTTCGCTCACGGGCTTCGGATTGCACAACAGGTTGCACAGCACAACAAAACGGGCGCTGCTGCATACGCAAACAAACGCCTAAGAATAAGCCTTAGCCGCAAACGAAGGGAATATGCTTTATTATCTATCTCTTACCCTTCCGATTCCGAAAGGCGTTGCCGCCCGGAAGGGAAATATCTCTTGATCTGAATGCCGCCGCAAAAGCGCTCCCTTAAGCGGAGCCAAACGGCAACAGCTCCAAACAACTGCTTACAGTATAGCACATATTCCCTTTTTTTACAAATGATTTTACCCGAATTTTTCTTTCGTCAAACCTCGCGCCTGCGCCAAAGCCTTCCATTTTTATAAAACAGCCATCCTTTTTCGCCCATCCTTACTCTGCTACGCCAAGGCTGTATCCCCCGTTTTTTTTGAAAAAACGCCTCTTTCCGATAGAAAAACAGCTGTTTCCCGTACCTCCTTCCCCTCTCTTTCATCCCTGCGGCAATACAGAAAGCAGGGGGTATAAGTTTTCTTTCTATCCCTTATTAAAAATTCTTATACCCCCAAAAGCGCATTTTTTATCGCGTTTATTTGCACCGCCCTGCAATTTGTGCTATAATAGAAAATATTTATTTTAATCTTTTTATGTTGGAGGAGACATATGAGAGTATTTAACTTTTCGGCAGGGCCTTCTATGCTGCCCGAAGCCGTATTGCAGGAAATTGCTGCAGAAATGACCGATTACAACGGCACAGGTATGTCCGTAACCGAAATGAGCCACAGAAGCAAGCCCTTCCAGGCAATCATTGACGAAACGGAAGCAGACCTGCGCCAGCTGATGAACGTGCCCGACGATTACTACGTTTTGTTCGTGCAGGGCGGCGCTTCCACACAGTTTGAGGCGGTGCCCCTGAATTTGACCAAGAAGGGCAAGGCAGATTACATCGTTACGGGCAACTTTGCCAACAAGGCCTTTGAGGAGGCAGCAAAATACACCGACGCATACGCCGCCGCAAGCAGTAAGGAGGCAAACTACACCTATATTCCCCGCACCTTCGATTTCCGTGAGGGAACAGACTACGTGCACATCACAACGAACAACACCATTTTTGGCACGAGATACACCTTCCTGCCCGAAACGGACGCACCCCTTGTTGCAGATATGTCCAGCAACATTCTCAGCGAGAAAACGGACGTCAGCCGCTTTGGCGTAATTTACGCAGGCGCACAAAAGAATCTTGCTCCCGCAGGCGTAACGGTGGTTATTGCAAAAAAGGAGCTTGTGGACGGCGGAACAATGGATATCTGCCCCACCATGCTGAAGTGGAAAACACAGGCGAAAAACGGCAGCTTATACAACACTCCCCCCTGCTTCTCGATCTATGCGATGGGCAAGGTGTTAAAATGGCTGAAGCAGCTTGGCGGCGCAGAGGTTATGCAGCAGATCAACGAGCGTAAGGCAAAGAAGCTTTACGACTTTATCGACCAGAGCAGCTTTTACACCAATCGCGTGGCAGTTGCCGACCGCAGTCTGATGAACGTTCCCTTTGTAACCGCATCGGAGGAGCTGGATGCCAAATTCATCAAGGAGGCTGCAGCCTGCGGCCTTGTTTCGCTGAAGGGGCACCGTCTGGTAGGCGGTATGCGCGCCTCTATCTACAAC
>JAFQWR010000004.1 GCA_017407365.1 Clostridia bacterium | reverse complement strand
GGGTAAGCCTGAATAACCACGGCAGAGATCAGCGAGAGCCAAAGCAATACACGGTGGTTCCCCTGTGCGTGTATTACAGCGTACAAAGCGGCAGGCAGTATCTTGCCTGCTACCATCCGCAGGGTAAGGGCTTCCGTGTGTTGCGCTTAGACCGCATTTCAGACGTTAAGCAGGGCGAAGCAGAGCCCGAGTTTGATACGCTGAGGCAGGAGCTTTCCGAAAGCAGAGCGCATACGTGGGGCGTGAATATCAAAAAGAGCAGAGAGGAAAAGGAGCCAAGTCAGCACGTATCCTTTACCGTGCGTGTGGAAAGAGGAGAGGAGCATATCATCCGAAGGCTCTACCGCGAAAAGCGTTGCGGAAGCGTGGAGCCGCTGGATGCAAGCACCTACCGCTTTTCTGCTTCTGTTTACGATGCGCAGGAGCTTTTGCCCTGGATACGCACCTTCATCTGCCGCATTCAGAGCATATCCATCTCAGATAAGCGTGTGGAAAAAATCTTCTTTGAGGATTTACGGCAGATGTACCGTATGTACGGCATTGACGGAGGGCAAGAGGTATGATTTTCCACGAAATATATTCCGTCTACTATCAGACGGTGGCAAAAATACTCACCCGTGCAAGCGAGGGTGCGCTAAGTGAGGGCGAAATCCTCTCGCTCATCGAGCAGAACGCTTTTTCCGAAAGCACGTTGAGCATTCTGCCTGCCTTAAAGGGTGGCAGGTGGCAGCTGATGCGGCAGGATTATTCCACGCCCATCCGCCATACCCCCAAGGCGCCCGTCACCCTGCTTGAAAGACGGTGGCTGAAATCCATTCTGCTCGACCCGCGCGTGCGTCTTTTTCCCGACGCCTGTCAGCTTGCGATAGAGGACGTAGAGCCGCTGTTTATGCCGGAGGATTACTGCGTGTTCGACCGCTATGCCGACGGTGACCCCTATACCGATGCAGGTTATATCCAAAGATTCCGCACCGTGCTATCCGCTGTAAAGAGGAAGCAGCCCTTAAAAGTTGAGATGACCAACCGACAGGGCAAGACGGTGTTTTTTAAGTGTCTGCCCGTAAAGCTGGAATATTCCGAAAAGGACGATAAATTCCGCGTGTACGTTTCGGGCAACCGCTATATCTCCGTTGTCAATCTTGCAAGAATCATCGGATGCGCGCCGATGACAGAGGGGGAGTTTATCCCCGAGGCGGCAAGGCATCAGCAGCAAACCCAAACGGTCACCTTAGAAATCACCGACGAGCGCAACGCCTTAGAGCGTGTGCTTTTGCACTTTGCGCATTTTTGCAAGCAGGCAGAGCGTGCAGAGGGCAACAAATATCTTTTGCGCATCGAATACGACGCAAGCGACGAGTCGGAGCTTGTCATCCGTACGCTCTCGTTTGGCCCTGCCGTGCGCGCGGTTGCTCCCGCACAGTTTGTTTCGCTGGTTGCCGAAAGGCTGAAAAAGCAGAGGGAAATGCTGTTTTTGCCATAGTCTGCCCTTTTTTGGCGCAAAAAAACCGAATAAAACCACAAGGCTGCGAAAAAAAATTTCAGTTCGCAGCTTTTTTTCCGTTTATTCGGGAAATTTCTGTATTATAATATATGTGCAAGGCAACTTCATGCGGGTGTTTGCGCGTGTATTCACCGCGGTGCACGGGGATGTTCCGAAGTGTATGCCGAAGTGCTCTTGCGTGGTTGGGCAAGCGTCTTTGTCCGTTATTTTGCGGGTTCGAGTCCCGCTCATGCTTGTTAAGCATTGACCGGTTGGATCGGATTGGTTCTTAGAAAGGAACAAACGAAAAAACACATGCTAACGCATGCAAACACAAGAAAGGCAACCGTTCCGCCTGCGAATCAGAAAAAATCTCTTTTTTCTTTTTGGCAGGCAAGTGCAAAATCAGCCCTGCCCCAAGCAGGATACCGCGTGCTCCGAAGGAAAAGCCAGAGTCTAGCCCTCCCGCTTTCCAAACGAAACGCTCAAAGCCCGGGCCGCTCCTTTTGCATGAACGGGAGCCGATCGTAATTTAATCCTATGGAGGTATACATATATGAAAACGGTTATCATCAATGAAAACCAGAAGGGCTTACTCTTCAAGAACGGTCGGTTCGTGAAGCTTCTGGATGCAGGCAAGTACTACACCTCGTGCGGAAAGGAAATCGAAAATCTGGTGAAGGAGTTCCCCATAGTTTCAAGCACTT
>JAFQWR010000035.1 GCA_017407365.1 Clostridia bacterium | reverse complement strand
ACCCATTTTTCATCTACAAAATCGAACTAAAAAATTTCGCCCGAAAAAAGCAAAAAAGCCTTGAAAAATCAAGGCTTTTTGCGGCGATATCTTTTTTATCGCCCTTTTATGGCGGAGAAAGAGGGATTTGAACCCTCGCTACGCTTCTCGCGTACTACTCCCTTAGCAGGGGAGCCCCTTGAGCCACTTGGGTATTTCTCCATTAGCGCCATACTATCATACCATAAAAAAAAGCTTTTGTCAAAGTTTTTACCAACCTTTTTGAATATTCACAAAAAAAAAGAGGGAAGAAAGCCTTCCCTCTTTGCTTTTTACTCCTTTTGCTTTCTGCCGCAGGCAAGCGCCACGTTGATGACGTCGTAGTGCTTGGATTCCGGGCCGACCAGGCGCAGGGGCTTGATATCCGAATGCTTCAAAAGGGGCTTTTCCTTTCCTGAGGAATACACCCATCCCTCTGCTAAATGCAGACGGATCCAGCGCTGATGCTCCAGCTCGTTGAGATAGCACAGACAGCGCACCTTTTCGTGACCATCTGCCTCAATAAATGCACGGTAGAGATATTCTCCGAACAGAAGCGCCTTTTCGTTGGAAAGATGGTTGAAGGGATTCATCTCTCTCCACTGCCGGCTTTTGTCCTTCCTGATTCCCTGACCCTGCACCGATTTTGCAAGTGCGTTGAGCACCTCAGAGAGCGACCGCGTATCGTTTGCTTCCTCGTAGCTATCACTGACCGAGCCGAACAGCAAATCACAAAGCTCTTCCGTGTCGTTTTTACCGTCGTTCAGGCTTTTGCCCTGCTCTTTCATTCTCTTATCGTATTGCTCCAGCTTGGCGCGAAAATACTGATATCCAATATGGTAGGAAAGCGCATCCTCTGCCTCGATGATGTTCCGATAGCTATACATTTCCTTTCTGCTGCCAAACACGCAGACGCTGGGCATATACCCCGAAACGGACGTTCCCTTGTAGCGGCGCAAGCGGTATACGTTCTTTTCGTCACGGATATTCACGGCAATCATATGAGGAAGTACCTTACCGTCCTTCGCTCCACCCTCGCGCGCAATATCCTCTAACAGGCGGTTGGCAACCTCGATGTTCAAGGTATCGTCGCCGAGTGCAACAACGATGGTCTGATATTGCAGAAGCACCTTTCGGGTATTGCTTGTGCCGTCGCTCAGCTGAGTGCCCGTGGTATCGTCCATATACTGCCAGAACGCCTCGCTGCAGCAGGAAATATTATGGAAGCAGACGGTGGGAATACCGATTTCTCTCTCGTCAAAGCCGGGATTATTGCCGTAGATTCTGTGGA
Source organism: Clostridia bacterium (assembly GCA_017407365.1). Lineage (GTDB taxonomy): Bacteria > Bacillota > Clostridia > Christensenellales > HGM11417 > RGIG2219. The sequence goes on along the minus strand of JAFQWR010000035.1, from coordinate 7,616 downwards.
AAAGCGCGTTTCTTCTTTCCTCGATGTCCTGCAGCTCCACGCCCTTTGCCTCGTCACTGCAGGTTACCACCCACGAGGGGTGCGACTGACGGAACATTCCGCCGCTTTCGTCTGCCGAAACATCGTAGACGTCCGCAACAAAATGCGAGGTATAGGCACAGACACCCTTCTGCTCCCAATACGCCTTTCTGTCGATCCATGCGGTATCGTGATACAGCGTTTGCATAGCGGTGTTGCCCGTTTTGCCAAAGCCGAGAATCATCACACGGTATACGTGGTCTTCCTTTCGCTTAACGGCAGTCGTCTGCACCGTTTGCACGGGCTCGCCGTCCTTTTCGTCGCGGACGGAGCGCAAAACGTAATCACTGCCGCCGTCAACGCTCTGCCCGTACTCAATGACGGGTGCCTTGTCCTTTATGTCGTATACCTCGACGACGGGCGCGGAGGCTTCGTATTTCTGATTGCCGAGCATCGCCTTACGGCGCAGGGAGAAATCCCGTGCAGCAAGATCGCTCTCCGCAAAAATTTCGATACCGATTTCATTCGCCACGGAGCTTTCCTTAAAACACTCCATATAGTCACCGATATCCATTGCCATAATTCCGTCACCCTCTGCCCTGCGACTCTCTTCGCATTCCCGATACTTCTGGGAAAGCATAAAGGTAAGAATACGCAGTGCTTCGTTTTCTTTATAGGCAAACCTATTTAATGCCCTCCTTCGGTCAACACCTGTGTTCCGGAACACGTGCGCAATGCTTTTCAGCGCAAGTAAATAGATGGGATGATGATATTGCTTGCCTTTCTCAATGATATCGGGGTATTTTTTCAGCGAAAAGCCGTTGGCACGAAGGAGCGTCTCGCAGTCTCCGCCGCCGTCATATTTTTTTATCACGCTGAAAATCTGGTTGATAAGCTTATTGTACGCCTTACGGCATCTTTTGCTGCTCGTCAACGCATTTTTTACAGCCTCGTAATCTAAGTTGCCGCGCTTTAATCTGTACGCCTCGTAGTTGTGCAAGCCGTCAATCAACACGTAGCAGGTCAGCTTAGGCATCTCCTGCTTTCTGCCCGTGCATAACGTATCGGTGAAATATTCACTCAGTACACGGGTCATTTCGTCGAAAACAATATCGCTGTTTACCGCCTCTAAGCCCTGATCGTCCTTGGATAAGCTGAACGCAAACAGATGCTTTTCGGCCTTTTTTGGCAGGCGCAGACGCTTGATAAAGGAGCGCGGACGCTTTTTATCCTTGATGTACGAGAGATACAAAAATCCGTTGCTCATAATGGCACGGTGCAAGGGGTTTTTATGATCGAAAACCTCCAGCTCGTCACCTGCAAAAATAATTTTGTATCCTTCAATCTTATGCCCCTTACCGCAGCTTCTGCGCTTTTCCTCCCAATAATCGCGGATGCTTTCGGCAAGAATCAGCGTATCCTCGGTGACGGCAGTGAAAACGTAAACGCGCTTCCACCTTGCGATGCGACGGGTTGCCCAGAGGGAAATCCAACTGAAAATTTCATAGCTGGCACGTGCGGTGATTACGCTGAGCGCAATCAGCCCCGCATAAAGGGTTGCCGCATAATACCACGCGCTTTCGCCGGCCTCTAACCCCTCGAAGGTAAGACCGCCGATTGCGGAAAAAACAGCAAGAAGCAAAGCTCCCTGTGGGGCTGCATTTTCTTGCGCAAGGCACTCCTCAACGATAACCGCAAAGCGCACACCCACACTGATCAGTATGGCAACGACCGCAACCGCAATTTCAACGCCGTACCGCGAAGAGCTGAATTTTTTACGGCACAGATAGTATACCAGCATGGTTCCCGCATAGACAACGGCAACACCGGCGGCAAACAACAGCCCCCAAAGCAGGCTGTCAATCCATTCGGCACGGATTGCCTTGGCCAATAAAGCTGCATTCATCCTTTCTTCCCCCTTATCTTACGTGATACAGTAGTCACTGCCCGAAAGCAGAGCAAATAAATCGTCCATCAGCTGGAAGTCGTAGCAGATAACATCTGCCTGCTTCTCTGAAACACCCTTGACCTCTGCGGCAAGCTTGCGAAAGGCAATCAGCCCCTCGTAGGTGGTAAGATTCCCGTGGCGCCTTGCCTCCTCGCTCTGCCCCATTTTGGGCAGGGTGCGCATCTCTGTGAGCGTGGCAGGCAAATAGCCGCAGGCAATCATGTAACCGTTCCAGCGCGCATGCTCCATTCTTGCAAAATCGGTGCGCACGCTTTCGGGGAAATCCAGACCGTAGCTCACTACACCCCACGCATACGGCTTGGGCTCCGCTCTTTCGATGGGGAAGCCGCCCTGATACAGGCTCAGGTACTGCTCCTCGGAGATTCCCCCCTTCCCCTTTTTCAGCGTAAGTCCAAGCAAACGGAGCTTGAAAAAGAGAGAAAGCACTGCAAAAATATTGGAGTATTTTTTTGTTTCGCTGAGCGTATCAAAGCCCTTTTTTGCACGCTCCACAACCTCACCAAGCATTTTGGCGCCCTCTTTTGCCCCATTTTTGCCCGAAAAGGCTGCGTCTAATTCTTTATCAGACCACAGAACATCGTACGCCACGTGACGCCTTAACGCCATTTCCTCCATATCACCGAGCGTGCCGCCATCACAAAGCTCCACCGTACCCCGTACGGAAACGCCCTCGCGCACAACGGTGCTGACGCGGTCAAGCATATTCTCCCTTTGCAAAAGAGAGAGAAGCTGAAGCGCTACCCTGCGCTCCTTACTGCGGTCGCCAAGCGAAATCAGAATCTGGGTATGGTAAAAGGCCTCCTCCTTCAGCACACCTATCAGCTTCTCGGGAAAGCCACCGTCTGTGACATCTGACTGAAACGACCTTACAAGAGGCGCCTCGGGAAGAGGAAGATATTGCTCAGCGGAAAGCTGCGGATACTTTTTTATATAATCGGGCAAAGCCTCCGCATCGGGCGCAAGGTCGAAGACGTAGTAAGTGAGGGGCGCCTCCTTGCCGTCTGCACACAGAAATGCCTCGGTGGAAAGAGATGCCGAAAATGCGGCTCTGCCCATCGCACCAAAACCAAGAAAAACGCGGCAAAAGCGCACGCCCTCAATCAGGCGCACACCGCGCAATGCTCCGTCTGCGTATTTTGAAATAGGCTGCTCTGCCATTAAGGATACAGCCAATGCTTTATGCTTCATAACGAAATCCTCTTTCATACATTTTACACCAAAAGCGAAAACTTGTCAACAATCGGGCGAATAATATTCCTATTACCTGAAACTTAAACCGAAGACACACCGAATATACACCGCATGCATACGGTTTTTTCTGTGCTGACTGCAAAAAAAAGGCGCTACGCCCAATGAAGAGCGTAACGCCGTAGAATGATACCTTTGTATGTCTTCTATCCGAGGCTATTCCTCCTTTATCAGAAGGCTTTCCCTTCCTGTGGAGGATAGCAGCACCAGGCCTGCAAGGCACAGATTACAGCCGTAAACCACCATCTGGGAATCGGCAAGCGCAAACTTCTTTTTGCCGTAGGAAAAAAGCTTTTCCTCCTCCTCATCGCTGCCGATTACCTGCTCGTACACCTTTTCTGCCGCCTTACAATCGTTCAGCGCTTGCAGATACTTTGGCATCTGCACCATAAAGAAAACGAGCAGAACGAGAAACAGAATCAAGCATCCGCCGTGCCAGAGAATCTTCCAGCCAACGTGCGTTTTTACGGCAAAAACGGTGTTTACAACCGACTCTCCGATATAAAATAACGACATCACCAAAAACGCCACGATACCAAAGGCAGCGGCGCCCGGCCTTTCCTGCATCCATAGCACACAGCTCAGCAGAAAGGTAAGCAGGCACAGCGCTTGCACCAGGCGGTAGCAATATCTGTATTTACTGCATTTTTTCATTTCACCCATAACTTCTTTTCCTTTATTTCCTCTGTATATTGTATCATATACAGAAGAAGCTGTCAATACAGCAAGGTGAAAAAGGGATGAAATTACCGCTTGCGGAAGGCTTTTCTGCCGTTTGCTCCTGCAATGAAAATACCAATGCCCTGCGCCGCAGTGCTTACATCGGGCAGACGCTTACAATGCGCAGGTACTGATTCTGCTCGGGGCCCTCGGGATACACTCTTTCGCCCTCTAATTCCTCAACAGAGGCAAGCTCGCCCTTAATCCATGCGTTGAGGCGCATCTGCACGGTACGGATACGGCGATCCAATCCGCCAAGCCTTGCATCGTGGATTTCCCAGCCAAATGCCTTGTTGTAGCGGAACCAGAGATCACGGAACAGCCCATAGAACAGATTGATATCGGAAAGGATAGAGGGAATAGCCTGCTCGGTGATGCGTTGCATTGCCGCCTTATCTCCGCTCTGATAGCAACGGTAGATATCCACCGTGGTCTGTGTTTTTAACGCAAGAATGCGGCACAGCTTGGCATACAGCGCAAACAGAGGCTGCAGCTCGCCTGCCTTTTCTGTTTTAGCCTCTATCGCCTCGGCGTAGGGGGTAAACAGCGCACGGCGCCCCTCATGCAGACGCTTTTCTGCAAAGGAAAGAAGCATATCGCTGTATAAGCCCAGCTTACTGCCCGTAAAGCCGAAATCTCCCTCCTCGGGAAGATTGGGAAGATCCATCAGCATCATATCGTCGTAATCACAGCCGTACTGCGAAAGCGCAAGGGCGCTTGCGAATTTCTGCCAGTCTTCCCCGAAGAAGCGGTAGCAGGCAAACATCAGAAGGGAGGGAGTGACGCTGATTACGGGGCATTCTCCGCCGTTGTCGCCCCATGCGGTGACAAGCACGTCGTCTACCTGCTTGCTTGCGCAGGCACGGAGCGCAGGGAGCATGGTGCGCAGGGAATAGCCGTTCAGGGGAGCAAAGCCCGCCCACTTCCATGCGCCGCCTGCAAAAAGCGTCTTTTCGCCAAGCGTGCGGTGCAGGTCGATCATGCCTTCGTAGTCGGAAGTCTGATCGTGATAATAATCCCAATAAATCAGCTTTACGCCCTCGGGAATTTTACCCACAACCTCCTCGGGAAGCTTGCGGTCACCCGAAACGTAATACTCTCCGCCAAAGCTCAGACGGAAATACATATCCGACCACATTTCGGGCTCGAAGCCGTATTGATTTGCCAGAGCAATTACGCGCGTAAGGTGTTTGTTCAATATTTCAAAGCGGTTCTGATAGCCGTGCTGATCGAGATATTTGCCAAGGCCCACCATGTGCGCCTCGTCCATACCGATATGCAGACGTTTGCCGCGGTATGCCTTGCGCAGGGAAGCAAACATCCTTTCGATGAGGGTGTAGGTCTGCTCCTCGCCTGCAAGCAGAATATCGTTCACGTCGCGCACCTTTTCATACTCCTCTCCCCATTGGAAGATGGCATTCAGGTGGGCAAGCGTCTGCACGCAGGGCACGAGATCAACCCCAAGAGAGGCGCAGTATGCCTCAAGCTCCTTCGTTTCCTCAATGGAATATCTTCCGCGCAGGTAGCCAAAGAAGGGCTCGCCCTCTACCTCGTAGGTATCCTCGCAGTACATTTCCAGATAGGTATAGCCCATAGCGGCAAGCCTGCGGACAAGCTCCTTTGCGGCAGTAAGGTGCATCACGGCATTACGCGAGCAATCGAGCATAAGCCCAAGCTCTGCATAGCCGGGCCTTGCGTTTATATCCTCAGCACAGCCTGCACAGATCAGGCTGACACCAAGCAAGAACTCAGGCGTAGTGCTGTAACCGATTTGGTAGCCGCCCTCTGCCTTCGATACCGAAAGCCCTGCCTCCTCCTTTTTTACTGCCGAGATGCTTACGCCCTCGTTGCCCCACTCTGCATTGCACTCCTTGGCGCAGATGAGAGCGGCAGAATATAACTCTGACGGAATTCCGTTATTGATCAGCTTCATATCATTGTTCTCCTTGTCGGTATTGATACCATTATACCGATTCGGCAAGCAGAATGTCAAACGCTTTGCCCAGCTTTTGCAAATTTTGCCATTTATTCGGTGCTACGCCAATATACATCCCGGCGATTCCCTGCCATAAAAGGGCATAAAAATCCCCGAAAGGGAGGAAAGCCGTTTCGGGGACCGCATCTGTTTTATTTTAATCTGCAACCGCAGTAGGGGCAATAGTTGCTATCCCCCGGGTTGCCGCCACAGCTGGGGCATTTGACTACCTCGGGCGCCTTCTTTCTGACAACGACATCTCCCTCTTCGGTGATATCCTCCGCAGAAAGATGCAGGCTCTTTTTGGCAACCAGCTTATTGGCGATAAGCTCATACTCCGCAAGATTTCCGTGCCGCATCAGAAGGGCTACGGCGTACGCAATCTCTCTGCTACCCGCATAGGGCATAATAAGATCGTCTACCGCAATGCGGTCGCACGCCTCAATCTGATCCATCAACGAAACCATCTGCCTTGCTGCCTGGTATTTTGCAGTCGTCATGCCCGAAAGAATACCGCAGACGACAAAGCCAACCATGACAAGGGGAATCAGAATCACGGTCAAGCCCCTGTAAACGACGCTAAAAAGCCAAAGCCCGCAAACGAAAAGAAGCAAATGAAGATGCCCGCAAAAAACATCGATGAGCGTCTTTTTTATGCATTTGCCTTATCCCGCATATTTTCTGCCACCACGTTTTCAAAATCCACCGTGCTGAGCATTCTGCTACCGTTTCTGTAATAACGTCTGTCAGACATAATTTCATCTCCTTACCTGCGCCGTTTTTCCGACGCTCACTCCTGCCTCAGCCGTCTGCCGCAATAGGGGCAAAACACGCTGCTGCCGACGCCCTGACCGCAGTAGGGGCACTTGCCTGCCTCTGCCTGCTTGCGCTTTTTGCTCTCCTCTTCCTCTGCACGCAGCTTTTCAGCAGTAAGATGCAGAGATCTTCTGGCAATCACCCTGTCCGCCACGATTTCATAGCTTCTGAGGTTTTCGTGATCCATCAGCTTCCGCAGAATTTCCACCTTGCTTTCTATCTCAAGGGGCGAAAAGGAAAGACTTTCGATTTCCGTTCTTTCGCTTGCCTCAATCTGCTCTATAACAGAAACAAGAATCTTTGCCGTGTTGCGCTTTGCGTTCATCCTTACTGCTACCACAGCCAGAAGAGCCACAGGCAGAGCACAAATGGAGCTGTCCTCCATGCGCATTGCAAGAGGCATAACCAGCACAAAAAGCAACCCCGCAAGCACACCGAACAAAACGGTTAAAATCAGGTAAGTTTTTACCTTTTTTTCCATATTTTTGCCCACCGTCTTTTCGGCAGAGGCATATTTGCTCATCTGTCTTCTGTATGAGCGGTATCTGAAACCCATATTCCCTCCGCATCAGTACCAATAAAATCAATCGTTTTTTGAAAATGCAAATCAACCGAAAAACCGCTTTCCTGCAAAAATCGCCACGCCTGCAAGCAAAGCAATCGCGCTACCCACATAGCCCTTACAGCCATTATTTCCATTTTCGGAATCACCCTCTTCCTCTCCGCTATCGGGCTTTTCGCCCTCTCCGCTGTCGGGGGTGCCGCTATCGCCGCCTTCGCCCTCTCCGCTGTCGGGAGTGCCGCTATCGCCGCCTTCGCCCTCTCCGCTGTCGGGAGTGCCGCTATCGCCGCCTTCGCCCTCTCCGCTGT
>JAFQWR010000034.1 GCA_017407365.1 Clostridia bacterium | reverse complement strand
GAGGAAGAAAAATGAATGCATTATCTCAGCTTTACGAAATAGCCTTAAAGCGTAAGGAACAAAAAATAGAGGGCTCGTATACCTGTTATCTGTTTGAAAAGGGCTTGGATAAAATTCTGAAAAAATGCGGAGAGGAATGTGCAGAAACAATTATAGCCGCCAAAAACGGCGATAGAGCGGAGCTTGTAAACGAGGTCTGTGATTTACTGTACCATCTCACCGTGCTGCTTGCTCAGCAGAACGTGCCGCTCAGCGAGGTTGAGGCAGAGCTTTCTGCCCGTGCGCAAAAGCAGAATAATCTTAAAGTCATGAAAACGGTAGATCACAATACCTGACAGATTGACAGATACGCAAAAAAGTGATACAATAAATAGCAAATAAAAAGCGTCTGTATTCCGCTTTGGAGTAGGGGCGTTTTCCTTTTTCATACTTAAAAATCAGGAGAGCAATGCTTATGGAACGCACGTTTGTAAAGATGCATGGCATCGGTAACGACTACATATATTTCGACTGCTTAACCCGTCAGGATATTTCCGATCCCGAGGGGCTTTCCATCCGTCTTTCCGACCGCCATTTTGGCATCGGGGGCGACGGTATCGTGCTGATTTTACCTGCTGAGGGGGCAGATGCAACCATGCGTATGTTCAATGCCGACGGAAGCGAGGGCAGAATGTGCGGCAATGCCATTCGTTGCGTGGGTAAATATCTGTATGAGTATGCAGGAATCAGAAAAAAAACGCTCACCGTGCAAACGCTTTCCGGCATCAAAACGCTTTCGCTTACCGTAGAGGGTGATACCGTGCAGGAGGTAGAGGTGGATATGGGTGCGCCCATATTAAAGCCCTGCGACATTCCCGCTTCCTTTGAGGGGGAGCAGGCTGTTTCGGTGCCGCTTACGGTAAAGGATAAGGAGTATGCCGTAACGCTTGTTTCGATGGGTAATCCCCACTGTGTGCTGTTTGGCGAGGACCCCGACGGAATCGAGATAGAAAAAATCGGCCCGTTGTTCGAAAACCATCCCCTTTTTCCCGCACGTATCAATACGGAATTTGTTCAGGTATTGGGTAAAAACGAGCTGAAAATGCGTGTGTGGGAGCGCGGTAGCGGCGAAACGCTTGCCTGCGGCACGGGTGCGTGTGCAGTGGCTGTGGCAGCGGTTCTGAACGGTTATGCAGAGCGCAACACCCCCATTCGTATTCATCTTCGCGGAGGTACGCTTGTAATCCGTGTGGAGGATACCGTAAAAATGACGGGACCCGCTTCCGTTTCCTTTATCGGTACGGTGGAAATATAATTTTTCTGCTTCATGTATAAAAGGCTGTCTGCTGTCTATACTAAGATCATCAGGGGCTACTTAAAAGAGTACTTTTAAGGAAAGCAACTGATAATTCCGAAGGAGGTAGATAGACTTATGAGACTGAACCCCGGAGATACAGCTCCCAAAACGGGCTCTTATAAGGTAGTAGACCAATACGGTAGTGTATTAAATACCGTTAACGTCGCAAAGGGCGATACGATGCCCCCTACGCAGAGCGCGCAGTATCATTACGAAATCGACTAGTCGCATTCGGAAAAAAGAGAGAAATCCTAAAATTGGGTTTCTCTCTTTTTTATTGTTTTCGTATTTCTATTGTATAAAAAAAGACAATGCAGGGCATTTTCGCCCTGCGTTGCCGTTAGTGCTTACTGTTCGTTATGCTCCTTATGCTGCTGTTGCAGATCGTAAACCTTCTTTTGCAGAATGCACAGCTGTTGGGCAAGTCGCTCAAGCTCGGTGTGCGTGGGGTCGGGGATGTGTACCTGATCCATATCGTAATCGGGGTATTGCTCCTTGGTATCCTTTTTGTCGCAGGGGTTTTCCTTATCAATCTTTAAGCCGTTTTTCTTTACGACCACAGCAGGTACGCCCACGGCGGTGCAGTTTTCGGGAATGTCGTGCAATACCACGGCGTTTGCCGCAATTTTACTGTTACTGCCAATGGTAATATTGCCAAGCACCTTAGCGCCCGCGCCTATCAGCACGTTATCGCCTACGGTGGGGTGACGCTTTCCCGTTTCCTTGCCCGTACCGCCAAGAGTAACGCCCTGATAAATCGTCACGTCGTTGCCAATAATCGCCGTTTCGCCAATCACAACGCCCACGCCGTGGTCAATAAACAGCCCCTTGCCGATTTTTGCACCCGGGTGAATTTCCACACCGGTAAAAAACTTACAGCAGTTGCTGAGGAATTTGGCAATTCCCTTCAGCTTGATACGGTAAAAAAAGCTTGCTGTTCTGTGCCACATCAGGGCATGGTAGCCGGAGTATAAAAAGAAAATGCCAAGCTTGCTTTTGGCGGCAGGGTCGCGCTTTTGTATGGATTTCAGTGTATAAAACATAAAAACTCCAAATATTCGTTTGCAATATTATACCTTGTATGATATTCAGATGTCAACCTTTTTTGTTACTCCTCCATAAAAAAACAGCACAACAGATGCTGCTGTGCTGCTGATAATTTTAATTGCCCTGGTATTCCTGCAGGGTTACCGTAATATCGGTGCTCGTATAGGTTGTGCCCCACCAGCTGCCATGGCTGGACGCGCGCAACACCGAAAGAGTTACCGTATCACCCGGCTTTTTATTTTTGAAAAATGCAGCATATTCGGTGGAGGAGGTAAAGGCGTTGCCGTCTAATTTATAAATGATGTCATACGCCTTCAGCTCAGACGGGGTAACAGAGGAGATTCCCAGAATCTGCATAACGTAGTAGGTTTCCCTGATGGATACCTGGAAATATCCGAATTTACTGTCGGTAATGCCAAGGGTTGCTCTGCCGGGCACGTAGCCGTGCTTCATCAGCTGCTCGGCAATTTCAAGTGCGGTGTCAATATTGATTGCAAAGCCCAGACCCTCGTAGCCGTCTGCAACAATCTTAGAGGAGTTTATCCCGATGACGTTTCCGTAGCGGTCAATCAAGGGACCGCCGGAGTTACCGGGGTTGATTGCGGCATCCGTCTGAATGCAGGTAACCGTCCATCCGTCCAGCGTTTCGATTTCTCTGTTCAATGCCGAAACATAGCCGTAGGATGCCGAAAAATTCAAGCCGCCGGGGTTTCCTACCGCACTGACAAAATCGCCCACGTTCAGATTGGCAGAAATGCCGTAATTTGCGGCAACAAGTGCCCCCGATTTTACGCTGATAACGGCAAGATCGGTGTAGGGATCGTCGCCGACAACCTCAGCGTCAAGGGTTGTGGTGCCGTCTGAAAGAGTTACCGAAAGCTTGGTTGCGCCGCTGATTACGTGGGAGTTTGTCAAAATCAGACTGATGCCTTGCTCGGGCTTCACACTCAGAACAACACCTGTGCCGGAGGAGTACCCGTCAGAAAGATAGGATACGATGCTCACAACAGAGGGAACGATTTTCTGATACATCTCCGTGGATGAAAGCGATTCCACCGTACCGCCTTGGGTTCCGCCCGTTGCCGTAACGTTGTTAACGTTTATGATTGCATCGTAGGTATTGCCATCCTTTGAGATTCCGTTTGTATCGGAGCGGTCTGCACAGCTGCTTAAAACAAGCAGAACAGATAAAACTGCAATCACTGCGCACAAAAAAACGATAATAAAAGCAGATTTTCCTCTTACCGTCAATTCGTTTCCCTGCTTTTGCTTTTCATAATCGGGCTCAAAGGGGTCGTAATTATACATAAATGCCTCCTGATATATGCTATACGGTATATTTTATCCTACTTTCGTGGTAAAAGACTGTTTCTATTGTGATGAATGTGTGAAAATTGAAGGTTATTTCACACCAATATGCGTAGCCGAAGGCTCTTTCTGAATGGTAAGCAGAGGAAAAATATTCATAATATTATGCATAAACGGCGCTTTTATGCATAAAGTGTGCATATTCTCATTTGCTGTAAAAGCTGATCAGTATTGGAATTATAGCAAAGGAATCAAAGATTAACGGAAGAATATTCTTTGTGCAAATAGGGTAATAAATGCGTATTTATTATCGAATATTCCTTGAAACTCCCTGCTTTTCAGCGGAAATAACAGCAGGTACGGCAAATTGTTTGCCTTTCTTTCAAATATGCCTCAAAAACAGTTGACATATTCTGTATAAGTGGTATAATTATGAATAAATATTCAACACGGAGGCAATTATTATGGCGACGAAAGGAATCAAGAAGGTAGTACTGGCGTATTCGGGTGGTTTGGATACGTCCATCATCATTCCTTGGCTGAAGGAAAATTATGATAACTGTGAGGTTATCGCTG
>JAFQWR010000033.1 GCA_017407365.1 Clostridia bacterium | reverse complement strand
TGCACCAACGCCTCGGTACGCGTATCAATCGAGGAGGTTGCCTCATCCAGAATCATGGCAGGTGCATCTGCGACCGCCGCCCTTGCAATGGCAAGAAGCTGACGCTGTCCCTGCGATAGACTTGCGCCGTTACCCGTAATCACCGTCTGGTATCCCTCGGGCAGTCGCTCAATAAAGCCATGCGCATTGGCAAGCTTTGCTGCCTCAATACACTCCTCATCGGTGGCGTCCAGATTGCCGTAGCGGATGTTTTCCATAATCGTGCCGGTAAACAGACAGGTATCCTGCAAAACGATACCAAGCGACCTGCGCAAATCTGCCTTGCGGATTTTGTTGACATTGATGCCGTCGTAACGGATTTTTCCGTCCTGAATGTCGTAGAAGCGGTTGATCAGATTGGTAATGGTGGTTTTTCCCGCACCTGTTGCCCCTACAAAGGCAACCTTTGTGCCTGCTTTTGCGTCTAAGGTAACGTCATAAAGCACCTGTTTTTCGGGCACGTAGCCAAAATCCACATGATCCAGCTCGATTTCACCCTTCAGCTCGGTGTAGGTTACGGTGTCATCCGCCTTGTGGTAGTGCTTCCACGCCCAGAGTCCTGTGCGCTTTTCAGATTCCGTTACCGAACCATCGGCATTCCTTTCGGCATATACAAGCGTTACATAGCCCTCGTCTGCCTCGGGCTTTTCGTCCATCAGCGCAAATACTCTGCCCACACCCGCAAGACCCATAGCGATAAAGCCGATCTGCTGGGAAAGCTGATTGACCGTTTGCGAAAGCTGACGGGAAAGGGTGAGGAAGGAAAGAATGATACCTACGGTGATGGGCGTTATACCGCGGAAGCTGATGTTGGGCGCCTGCAAAATAACAAGAAGTGCACCGACAAACGCCGTTAATACGTACAGGATATTGCCCATATTGTTGAGAATAGGTCCAATGACGTTGCTGTATGCATGCGCCTGATAGCTGTCAGAAAAGAGCTGATCGTTTAAGGCGTCAAAATCTTCCTTTGCTCTTCCCTCATGGTTGAACACCTTAACAACCCTCTGCCCCTTGGTCATCTCCTCGATAAAGCCCTCGGTTTTTGCAATGGATGCCTGCTGCGCCATCATAAAGCGCGCGCTTCCGCCGCCGATTTTTGCGGTAACCTTCATCATAACGAATACGCCAACGGTCACCAGCACGGTGAGCCAGACGCTGTATGAGAGCATAACAGCGTACGTCATCACCAGGGAAAGCGCAGAGGAAAGAATCTGCGGCAGACTGCCGCCAATCAGCTGACGAACTGCATCGACGTCGTTGGTATAGGTGCTCATGATATCGCCGTGCGCGTGCGTATCAAAGTATTTGATGGGTAGATTCTGCATTCCCTCAAACATATCGCGTCTGAAATAATACAGCAAGCCCTGCGTTACGCCTGCCAGCACACGGGTAAAAACGAAGGTACTGATAAGTCCAAGCAGATAGATGGATACCATCTGAATGGCTACCTCTGTCAATGCGGTTACGGTATATTGCCACCCCTCTGTAAGACCGGGCGTGATGACATCATCCACCACCCTCTGCAAGAAAACGGAGCCTGCAATACCTGCTATGCTGTTCAGCAAAATGCAGATCATGATCAGAATGACTCTGCCCTTATAATACTTGAACAGCGTTTTAATGAGACGCTTGAACACCGCAGGGTTAAATGCACCCTTGGGAGCGCCGTATACGCGCATACGCCCACCCGGCATGGGAGGCTTACGTGTTTGCTTTGCCTGCTCACTCATTACGCATTACCTCCTTCCACCTTCGTTGCCTGCGTTTGCGATTCATACACCTCACGGTAGATTGCAGAGGAAGCAAGCAGCTCCTCATGCGTACCCATATCCGTTATTCTGCCGTTATCCATTACAAGAATGATATCGGCATTCTGCACGCTGGAAACACGCTGTGCAATGATGATTTTTGTGGTATCGGGAATCTCCTCAGAAAACGCCTTGCGGATATACGCATCGGTGCGTGTATCCACTGCGCTTGTAGAATCGTCTAAAATAAGAATCTTGGGCTTTTTGAGAAGCGCTCTGGCAATGCAGAGCCTCTGCTTCTGTCCGCCCGAAACGTTGATTCCGCCCTGCTCGATGTACGTATCGTAGCCATCGGGGAATTGCGAAATAAACTCATCTGCCTGACTGAGCTTGCAGGCGTGCACGATTTCTTCATCGGTGGCACAGGGATTGCCCCAACGCAGGTTTTCTTTTATCGTACCCGAAAACAGCACATTCTTTTGCAGCACTACGGCAACGCTATCTCTCAGAGCCGTCAGGTTGTAGTCGCGCACGTCCTTACCGCCTACCATCAGACTACCCTCTGTGACGTCATAAAGACGGGGAATAAGCTGAACAAGCGTGGTTTTGGATGAGCCTGTGCCGCCGAGAATGCCAACCGTCTGCCCTGAGGCAATCTCTAAATTGATGCCCGAAAGCGCATAGCGGCTTGCATCCTTCGAGTACTTGAAGCTGACGTTACGGAAGGAAACAGAGCCGTCTGCCACCACAGTCTCGCCCGATTTGTTTTCGTCCATCGTGGGCTTATGCTCTAAGACCTCTGCAATACGCCGTGCAGATTCTCCTGCCATGGCAAGCATAACAAATACCATGGATACCATCATCAGAGAGGAGAGAATCTGCGCACCGTAGCCAATCAGCGAGGAAAGCTTGGGAGCAGAAAGAGCCGTTCCGCCCGATTGCACGATGATCTTTGCACCCAATACCGAAACGATAAGTATGGCAACATAAATACAGAACATCATCACGGGCGAGTTGAGCGACATAATGCGCTCTGCCTTGGTGAAATCATTTTTTACCTCTGTTGAGGCTTTATCAAACTTCTTTTTTTCGTAGTCTTCGCGGGCAAACGCCTTTACCACACGAATGCCGCTGACATTTTCTTGTACGGAATTGTTTAAGGCGTCGTATTTTTTGAAGATACGGCGGAAAAACGGAAATACCTTACCTGCAATCAGCCCAAGCGCGATGAGCAACACGGGTAGCATGGCAATAAATACCCACGCAAGCTTTTTGTGAATCATAAAGCCCATCACCGCCGAAAAAATAATCATCAGCGGCGCACGGAAGGCAATGCGGATGAGCATCTGAAATGCGTTCTGCACATTGGTGACATCCGTTGTCATACGGGTAACCAGCGAGGAGGTGCTGAATTTATCCACGTCTGCAAACGAAAAATCCTGCAACGCATAAAACATATCGTGCCTCAAATTTTTTGCAAAGCCACAGCTTGCCTTTGCTGAAAATCTTGCCGCAAGCACGCCGCAAATCAGCGAAAGCACCGCAAGACCAATGAGTGGAAGCCCGTATCTCAGCACGGCAGGAATCCCCTCTGCTTCAAACCGATCTACCATTGCAGCCATCAAAAAGGGTATGATGCACTCAATGATAACCTCTAAGGTAATAAAAATAGGCGAAAGCACGGCGGTGCGTTTATATTCCCGTACACTTTTGCCAAGCGTTTTGATCATGCTCAACTGTCTGATACCTCCTTTCCTTCGTTCAGATTGCTATACACACGCGTCATATAGTAAACCAGCATTTGCTTCTCATGCTCCGAGAAGCCCTTTTTGGCAAGCTCCTCGTACGCAACGATTCTTTCACCGCAATACGCATATACCTGCTCGCCCGCCTCGGTAAGCACAAGCCTTTTGGCACGGCGGTCGTCAGCACAGATTTCCCTTCGGATATACCCTGCGGCAAGCAACCTTTTCACCACACCCGAAACGGTGGCGTGAGAGGCACAAAGATGCTCCTCAAGCTCCTGCTGATACGCCCCTCCTCCGTTGTTCTTCAAAAGCGCCAACACCTTACTCTGTGTCAGCGTGATACCGTATTGCCTGAGCTCAGCATTCATTCGGCTTTCTATCCGCTCGCTGATCATCTTGACAAGCCTGCCTACGTGCTGTTCCATTTTTCTCTCCTTGTGTAGCATGCTACATATTATACTCCTGCCGCCATACTTTGTCAACTGTATACGGTTGTAACAGATATTTTTCACCGAATTTCCATAATTTCCTTTGTCGATACAAAAAAACACTCGGGGAATCTGCAATTCGTCAACGTGCGCCGCTGTTACCGTACGCTTTTTCGCAATAAAAAAGAGCGCAGAAAAGAACTGCACTCTTCTATCACGGATAAAAGGCTTTATTTGCTTACCGGGTTTTCGGCAAGATATTTTTCCAAAATCTCTGCCGCAGTGCGAATACATTTTACACAGGGGCGCTCCTTATAGAAGCTTTCGGTACGTGGCTCAGGCGTGCCGCCCACCTCTGCCCTTTTGCCTAAAATCTCCCTGCAGATGATGGACGAATTCTGCTCCTTAAAGGCGGCGCAAAGCTCACGCACCAGCTGATAGTGCTTGCTTTTCACCTCTCCCGTTTCGGGCGTATCGTAGCCGTACAGCGCACCTGCCGCAAGCAGCATACCGCCGCACGCACCGCAGATTTCACGCAGCCTGCCCACGCCGCCGCCAAACGGACAGGCAATCCTCATTGCCATTTTCTCCGATAGCCCGATTTCCTCACTGAATGCGCCAAGCACTGCCTGCGCACAGTTGTAGCCTTCTAAAAACAGAGCCACCGCTCTTTCGGAGTTTTTCATGCGTCACCCTCCTTTCCTTCGTTTTTATTATACCACGATAAGAAAGCAAAGTCAAATCCCATTTTGCTGATATCAAAAATCGGCATACATGCAAGCGGCATTCCCCGTACATTTCGCATACAGGCGCAATGCCGAAGCAAATTTACACCAACATCTGCACCTATTAAGGAATACCCAACGGGCATTCACGTTCAAAAAAAAGGCTGTTTTTGCCCTTAAAACAGACAGAAGACCCGACACAGGTATGCATCGGGTCTTTTTGACTGATGATCAATCGTTATAGGTGATAGCCATTTTCAGCTTGCCATCCTCGTAGGTTACGCGGTCGATATACATCTGACGGTTGTTGCCGGGCTCACTCAAAAGGGTGTGCACGTGATATGCACAGTAGAGATTCCCCTCTGCATCGGTAAACAGGCAGTTGTGTCCGGGGCCGGAAACCTTACCCTCGATATGCGTTGCAATAGGAGCATCGTATTTTTCGAAGGGACCCATAGGACTTGTTGCCTTTGCACCGCAGATGCAATACCATTTGGACGCAAAGTGGTTGCCCGAATAGGTCATATGATATTCCCCATTGATTTTGATTACGTAAGGCCCCTCATTCCACTTGTAGATAACACCCTCGGGATTGATATACGGCGTAATTTCGTATTCCTTCTCGGGCTTAGTCAGCCAGACGGGCTCACCCTCAACACGCAGAAGGTCGTCGGAAAGACGAATTACGTATAAGTGACTCTGATGCTCACCGTCTACAATCAGATCGTTGCAGTCACGGGAGTAGTAAAGATACTTCCTTCCGTCGTCGTCGATAAACACCGTGCCATCGATAGCCGTATAGCCAAAGTCGAACAAGGGCTCCTCGCTTACATCAATAAAGGGTCCCACGGGAGAATCACTGATTGCCACCCCGAGGCGAAGCGTCTGTGTTTTTTTCCAACGCGCAGAATAGAACATATAATATTTCCCGTTATATTCCGTAACCTCGGGCGCCCAGAAATCACAGTAGCCGAAGGATTTTTCGGTAGGCTGATAGCAAATACCTACCTGTTGCCAATCCTTGATATTCGTGCTTTTCCAAACGAGATACCCTTTCATGCCGATTGTATGGCTGGTTGCATACATATAATACGCACCGTCAGACGCACGGAGAACAAAGGGATCGCCAATCTGAATGATTCCGGTAGGATTAAATTCGCTCTTCATAGTTTAGTAACTCCTCAATTATTGTCAATCAAGCTTAATTGTTGCTTTCGGAAATACCTGCAGCAGTAATGTAATAATGCTGACCGGCATTGTTTGCGGCGTGACCGGGCACCAACCAATATTCGCTTACACCGTCGTTGCCGTTGTTGCATCTATCACCGGGGGTCTTCCAAGCAAAGCCAAGGCGAGCCACTCCGCCCTCAATAGAGATATTAGATGCAGGAATAAAGCCCTCGATAACGGTGGTATAAAGACCTGTCTCTGCATTGTAAACAGAGGTAATGCCCTCGGTACGGATATTATCGGAGGAGGTGGGAGAAGCGGTAATGAAATACTGCGTGCCACCGCTGAACATTTCGAAATTGGTGTTTTCCCACCAGTTGCCTGCCGTCGTGGTAAAGGTTGCGTGCGTTGCAACAGCGGCTACTCTTACACCGCCCTCTACTACCTGCGCGTAAAAAGCAACCTTCTTACCCTGATATTCCTCAGAGCCTGCAATACCCACGGAGGCAAGACCCTGCGTCCATGCGGGAGCCTCAGCGCCCGTTACCACGCTTGCGCCCAGCTTTGCGGTGATTTCGGATACCGCCGTGGTTAAGCTGTAATCGTAGTAGGTATACGAGGTGATACCCATGGATACCAGACCGATCTGACAGTTGTCGGTAACGCCCAGATTATAGTAGGTATCTACAAGCACCGTTTCACCGTTTAAGATAAAGTATACATTGGTGCCGATTTTTGCTACGCCAAGCGTAATGTAGTTACCCTCGCCGCTGTACGCCTTGTTTGCGTTGGCAACGATAACGCCGGACCAAGCATAGTTAAAGCCTGCAATGCTGTTTGCACGCATCACGCGCACCTCGTTTGCCTGATTCAGACCTGCCGCACGCAAGTAGAAGTACAGTCCGCCCTCGCCATTCTTAATTACGATACCCGTGGTAGGGTTGCCATCATTGGCGTCTAAGGTGGCAATATTCAGCTTGGTTTCAAAGTAAAACTCAGGCGCCGCCTGCTTTAAGTAAATGTATTCGCCTCCCGACGTAGTGACAGAAAGCTGTGCGTTGCCCTTTTTATCCTCCGCGAGATTCCAGCTACCCGTTGCTCCGATTGCGGAGAATAAGCCGTTATCCTTTTCGGCAAGCACTACCGTTACGGTAACACTGCCTGCGGGCATCGTAAAGCTTGCAGCGGATTCTTCGCCGTTTACCAGAATTTTTGCAAGCTCGTAAGCATCGTTGGTTACGTTTACCGTTACGGTAACCGTTTCACCCTCGTGCGCCTCGCTTTTATCAATTGTTACGGTTGCGTTTTCGGAGCCCTCTGCCGTTACTTCGTAGAGGGTGTTGTTCTTCCATGCCGAAAGACCTGTGCTGTGAATATAGAATTGCAGATCACCGTTGTTTGCAGGGCGACCCTTTACAAGCCAGTATTCGCTTTCGCCATCGTTGCCGTTGTTGATTACGTCGCCGCCCGTCTTCCATGCAAAGCCAAGACGTGCTACGCCATCGGTGTAATTGAGGTTAGCCGCAGGAATAAACGCCTCTGCAAGCGTGGTATACAGATTGGTTTCTGCATTCTTGAAGGTATAGAATGCACTTGCATACAGATTTGCCTCCGAGCAGGGAGCAGCCGTTAAATAGAACTGTCTGCCACCGCTGAACATCTCGAAGTTGGTATTCAGCCACCAATTTCCGTGAATATAACCGGTGGTATATTTTTCGTGCGTAGCAACTGCGGCAACACGTACACCGCCCTCAACCGCCTGAGCGTAGAAGGTTACACTCTTGCCTGCAAATCTGTCGGTGCCGATTACGCTTGCGCTTTCTAAGCCTGCCGTCCATGCGGGAGCAGCAGCCGCGCTTACAGCGTCTGCACCGACCTTAGCAGCAACTGCACTTGCATCGGTGATATAGCAGTAATCGTAGTAGGTTGCGGTGTTGATACCCATACCGACGATACCTACCTTAACAGTATCCTCTGCACCGATACGTACGGAGGAGCCTGTGTATACGAGCGAGCCGTTGAGATACAGATAGAAGATTGCATCAATCTTTGCCATAGCAAGGGTGATGTATTCTCCCTCTTCTCCGTAAGCCTTTCCGGTTAAGCCCAGAAGCGAGCCCTCCCACATATACTCGAAATCGTTGCCGGGATTTTGCAGCTCTTCCATAACACGGATTTCTGCATTTGCACCGCGATTTTTTGCCTTAACGTAGAAGTAGTAGCCCTCGTCGCTGTTCATACCCTTAACAGCAATACCCGTAGTGGGGTTGCCGTCGGAGGCAACGGTTAAGCCAACGTTGATCTTCGTTTCAAAATAGAAGTCAACAGCCGTTTCCTTGAGGTAAATTCTCTTTAAGTCGTCGGTAGAGGTGCTGATGGAAAGGTTACCCTGCTTATCCTCGCTTAAGCTCCACGTGCCAACGGGCGCATATCCGTTTGCATCGGAATAACCGAACAGTCCGTTATCCTTTTCTTCAAGCTCAACCGTAACGGTTGCATCTGCCTTGGGCATGGTAAAGGAGGTACCCACAATGGCTTCACCGTTTACCTTGATTGCCTTCAGCTGATATAAGGGGTTGTTGATTTTTAAGGTTACATTTACAACCTCGCCGCCGTGCGCTTCCGACTTATCTACCGTAAGCGTTGCGTGCTCATTTTGTTCTACCGTTACGGTATAGAGCGCAAGATCGGAATAAACGGAAATACCGCTTTCGTGAATGTAATAGTGCTGCGAGGGATTGTTTACCCAATGACCGGGCGCAAACCACCAATCGGAAACACCGCTTGCCTGACCGCCAAGCGTATCGCCGCCGTTGTTGCAAAGCTCGCCGGGCGTCTTCCATGCAAAGCCAAGCACGTAAACGCCGTCTACCTTGCCAAGAAGAGCGCCGTCAATAAAGCCCTCAGCCACCGTGGTGTTGCCAATACGGTAGAACGCATTGCCCTGCGTATTATCAGCAGCCCATGTATTTGCGGTAAGGAAGAAGTGGTGCGCATCGTCGGTTGCACCGCTGTAAAGCTCGAAGTTGGTGTTTCTCCACCAGTCACCGCCTGCAAAGCCTGTGACAAAGCTGTTGTGATTTGCCACAGCCGCAATTTTAACGCCGCCCTCTACTGCTTTTGCATAGAAGGTTACGCCAAGGCCCGCATACTCATCGGAGCCTGCCATACCAACGCCTTCCATCCCCTCTGTCCAGGAAGGAGCAGCAGCCACTGTTACCAGATCCTCTGCTAATTTTGCACGGACTGCCTCTGCATCGGTGATCATCTGATAATCGTAGTAGGTATAGGTGCTGACACCCATCGACTGTAAGCCAAGAGCGATTACCTTGTCGGTGCCGAAATCGGGATGCGTGCCCTTATAAACGAGCGTGCCGTTAAAGTAATAGTAGGTTACACCCTCTACCTTTGCCACAGCAAGCGTAGCATAGTTACCCTCGCCGCTATAAGGAGCGGAAGCATTGGCAACCTTTACACCCGACCATTGATAGTTATAATCCGCAACAGCACCGGGCATAATGCGAACCTCATTGCCTACAGCAAGGTTCTTTACCTTGATGTGGAAATAGAAGCCGCTACTGCCATCCGCGCGCTTAAGGATGATACCCGTGGTGGGATTGCCGTCGTTGGGGTTTAATGCGCTGACATTCAGCTTGGTTTCAAAATAGAATTCAGCCGCAGATTGAATGCTCCAGATAGTTTGATTGCTACCCGTTTCCGTTACGGTAAGAGCAGGATTTTCGCCTGCGTCAGCAGATAAATCCCATCCGGGGGTACCGTTCTGGAAGCTTTCGCCTCTGACCTGACGGAAGATTGCCTTTACAACGGTATCAGCCGCAGGCATACGGAAGGTATAGCCGGAAATCGCTTCGCCGTTTACCTCAATCTGCACGAACTCATATCTTTCGTCGATTTCCTCTACAGAAACGGTGATTTCGGTATCCTTTGCTACCTTTTCGGTATTTGCATTGGTGGTGACGGTTGCAATTGCGCATTCTTCTACGGAAATAGCGTACAGTCTTTCGGTAAAGCTTACCTCAACCTCCGTTTCCGCACCGGGCATTACAAAGCTGTACGTGCCTTCTACGGGAGCAATCTCTTCGCCGTTAACCTTTACAACGTCTACCTCGTAGCCCTCTGCCGCACGGAGCGTTACGGTAACCGTTTCGCCCTTTGCCGCACGCGTTTTGCTCAGCTGAGCAGTACCGAAGCTATCGGTTACGGTTGCAGTGATTGCATAGGTGATTTTTTGGAATTCAGCCGTGATTTCCACGTTTTCGGAGGGCATTTCAAACGTATTGCCCTCAACAGCAATACCGTTTGCCATAAGGCTGCCCTCAACAAGCTGATATTCCTCATCGGGCGTAACGGTCAGCGTAACCGTATCCCCTGTGGAAGCCTGCGATTTATCAGCAGTAATGCTACCGCCAACAATTTCAGGGCTGACGGTTACGGTATAATTATCGGTAGGAATCACTACACCGCACGCAGTAAACACAAGCATAACGCCCAACAAAAGTGCGCATAATGCCTTTCTTGTTCTTTGAGTCATCTTCTTTCCTCCTGTATCGGCTTTGCCGACAGATTATTTACACACGGTCCGATGAAGCCCACCGAGCCGAAGGTGCCTTGTTGGTTACAGATTTACAAGCTTATTTACAGTTGCTGTTGATAAAAGCATCAATCTCTGCAACGTCCGTTTTCACGGAATAATCAAAGTATACCGCAGATGCATTCATCGTCATAAAGCCTGCGCTTGTTTTTACACCCTCGCCAAAGCCCTCTACTGCCGTCTGCGAGCCACAGTATACACCGTTCATCAGATAGTAGAAGGTTGCACCCCTTCTTACCACCGTAAGCGTTACGGAGTTTTCGCCCGTGTAGGAGCCGGACTTATGGTCGTTCATAAAATACATATTGCCCCATGCCCAATCTCCGGTATCTAACGTGCCTGTTACCGTCATGGGCGAGCAATCCTCTTTAAGGTTGGAGGGCTCTAAGAAATATGCAAGAACGTTCTTTCCTCTTGCGGCGGCAATCAGACCCATTTTGGGGAACTGATCGGAATTCAGCACCGCCTTTGCCGTGATTTTTGCCTCGATAATATAATCGGTTGCATCAAGCTCACGGAAGAATACGTATTGCTGATCTGCTTTATTATTTACCGTTCGTCTGCTTCCCTCTGCATCCTGAGAAAGATCGAAGCCCGTGGAGGCAACAACTCCGTGTGCAGATTTACCGAGCATTTCGCCCTTTACCGATTTCAGTAATGCATCGATCAGAGCGTCATCGGTGCTGACGCTGTAATCAAAGAATTTTGCAGAAATATTCATGGTAACAAAGCCGATTTCGCTGGGCGTGGCGGCATCAAAGCCAATCAGGTTGCTGACCTGCCCGCACATCTCTCCGTCCATAAAGAAATAGAACGACTCACCGTCACGCACAACCGAAAGCTCTACGTAGCCGCCGCCCGTATAAGAGCCGCTCTTTACGCCGCCCATGCTATACAGGTTAGCCCAATCCCAATCACCCGTTCCAAGCGTACCGATGATACCGAGCGAAGGCATATTGGGGCTTAAACCGATGGCATCCATAACGTGAATATAGGTCGACACCGAGGTATAGCCTGCAATCAGACCGAATTTGGGATATGCATCGTTGTTTTTAACGGACATCGCCGTCATTTTTGCGGTGAAATAATACTTGGTTGCGCTGAAATTTTTAACGAAAATATACTGCTGATCGGCACCCTTTTGCGTAACGTAGGGCTCCTCGCCGTTATCGGTAGAGGCGTCAAAGCCCGTAGTCATAGCGTAGTTTTTGCCATCGCCAAGCAGATCTCCCTGCACCGCGGGCACATAACCGTCGTTGGTAAAGGTATAGTATGCGGAGATGTTGTTGTACGCAAGGTTGTCGGGCAGATGCGAGGTACGGTTAGAGGAAGCGTACGAGGTAGGCGTATTGAACGAGGGGATCAGCTTAACGGAAAGGGGCTTATAATCCAGACCGATTGCGCTGTACGGAACCCATGCCTCAATCGTATAGCCCTCTACATCGCTTACATCCAGCTTCTCCTGCATATATTCCACGTCAAAGCCCTTGCCCTGCGTGCGCACCATGGTATCGAGATAATAGCCGGTGTAATCGTAGTAGTCATTTTCGTTTCTGCCGGAGGCAATACCGATCCATGTTTCCACCTTGCCTGATGCGGCGATACGCAGCTGAATGGTATAGGGGTTGATCTTCTCTGCTCCCTCGGGCGCAATCATCAGCTCTACCGAGGAATTCTGATATACGGGCTTTGCAGAGTTATACGAAACATTGTTATCGGAAACGTCTACTGCAAAATACACACCGTCGTTGCCGAAATAAGAGGTTACACGCAGAGAATAGCTTTCGTTATACACGCTGGTAAACTCGAACCATTCCTGATCCTCCCATTGCACCTCGTCAATCGAGCCGTCTACGGTGATGCCGTCGTACAGCTCGTTGTCACGCCAGCTGTGGCGGTCTGCCTCGTATTTATTGGTGTAGGAGTATGCATCCGTTTTGAAGCTCTTCTTGTTTGTTTCCGTTTTTCCAAGAACCACCACATCACTGATTGCAATGGGCTTTTTGGAGCTTACGGTAAAGGTGATTTTTGTGACGGGAAGTTCGTTGAATTCTGCCATAACAGAGCCGCCTGCACGTACAAACTCATAATCCTCATCGATATTCCAATCGCGATCGAAGGAAAGCTCGTCTATCGTATAAGATTTCTTCAAGCCCTTAGAGCCATCGGTATGCAGGGTAATATCCTCAATTTTATCCCACAGCTTATCGTAATAGAAGGATTGATATACCATCATTGCGGTTGCGTAAACGGGCTTATTCCACTCAAGCGTAACCTTCGTGGTTCCCTCTGCGATAAACTCGTTGGCAAGAGAGTTGTTGTGCATTCTTA